>NZ_JBEZZF010000012.1:0-111565 GCF_040639055.1 Promicromonospora sp. NPDC023987
AACTCGGGTGGGTAAGCCTTGGGCACAACAACATCCTTCCAGCACCGACCTCAGGCCGGTACAGATCAGATGTCAACCGTTCCTGGGGCAGTCCCGGTGATGGCCAGGGAGTGGTGGGGGATCATCGCGCGCATGAACGCGGTGTCATCCACCGTGACCTGACTGCGGTCCAGGAACGCTCCGCCACCCAGAAGCAGAACACTCACCCCTACCACCGCGACGTTGGCCTTGGCGCTCTTGTACATGTTGAGCATCCACGCGAGCATCACCAGGCCCATCGCGCCGCCCATGGTGAGAGCCATGAACACGCGGCTCTGGCTGAAGCGCACGTGGCTCCATTCCCACGAGCTGACGAACATGGTCCAGTACATGACTACCATCGCGGTGAGGATCATCGCTGCGAACCGCAGGTACATCCTCGAACCATGAGACTGGTGCTGCTCGGCGTGCTTGTCAGGTTCTTTCGTCGACACAGGTCGGACTCCTCACTGGGTTCACGGAAACTTCGCTTCCTCGATCGGCCTCGAACCAACCCCATTCCTGTCAGGAGACGGCACTCAGCAACTTGATGCAGGCGGCTTCATCGATCACACCCGAGAAGCGTCCGGTCAGGATTGATGCTGGCCGGATAGGCTTTGAGCATGGCTGTAGTCGCATGGCTCTCCTCTGGAGCGGCGTGTCACTGGCCAGGCGAACCACGCTATAGAGCGCCATGAACGCTCGCACTCGGACGGTCCGGCCAGTCGCCAACGAACGGGATTTGAGATCCCGCTCTTTCGACCCTGGATTGCCCCGCCGAGGACCGCTCCAGGGTCCCTGCCTCGATCGCAGCCCGCCACTCCTGGACATGGGAGTCGTACAACCGCTCCCGCCGCAACACCGCACCTTCGCCTCGACCGGTGCCGCGCCGTACTCCTGGACGATCTGCCGCTTGTACTCCGCGGGGAACGTCCGACGCTTGGCCCGCTCAGCCCGCGGCCCCGCCGCCTCGGCCGTGCCCGCCGATACCACATCCGCCACCGTGATCTTGCCGGCCTTGCTCGTGTTGCTCGTGAATCCGCTCTCCAGGTCTCGCCCCGAGCCTGAACGCTCACCAAACCCGAGGTCTCACAGGAGCTTGGCGGATAGGACCAGGTCAGTTGGTCCGAACCGGTTCGTGTCTGGCGAGATGATAGGCCATCGGGCCTCTGCTGGAGTGCCAGTGTGTGCTCTTCGGCCATGGATCGGTTCGAGGGCCGAACAGCTGGTGGGGGAGTCGTCGTTATGACGTGCCTGTGAGGCGTTCGGTGGTGTCGGCGCGTGTCACGGTCAGTGTTGCGGAGTCGGCCATGGTGCGGCGTGTCCAGCCGGCCTCGCGGATGTCGATGAAGGCGCGGATGCACCCGGCGCAGCCGTCCATGTGGGCTTCCAAGCGGCGTGCACGGCGCGGCTGGAGGCATCTGGCGAGGTAGTCGTGCATGGCCGCGCGGGTAGAGCGGCATCTGGGCTCATTGAAGCCGCGGACGCCGGCGGCAGGGGCTGCGGCGCCGGCCAACTCCAGGTCGGACAGTGCGGAGCCGACCATGGAGCTGTCGGCCGGGGCTTCGGCGTCAAGCACGCAGGTCGGTGATATCCAGATCGTCCGTGACGGTCACGCGAGTTGCCCCCTGTGCACACTGCGTCCGGTCTTGACCGGCTGGGCCCTAGTTTCGTCGTGGATGAGGATTCATCGAAATTTAGGTGTGATATCCCGTTTGTTCCGGGCGCTCACCGACATCGGTTCTCCCTCTGGCGGTGCTCGTCACTGAGGCTCGGCGGCCGTCGCGTTGGGCATGGCTTCCGGGCTTGCCTCGGCCGTGATCCTTTGCGCCAGCCGATGCGCGTCGTAGCGGACGTATCCTAGGAGTGCTGAGCCCCGGCTGCGCTGCCACGGACGGCCGAGCGCGTACAGGCCCGGCACGGGTGTGGCGACGTCGTCCACGAGGAGGGTCCCAGTGATGTCGAGCGCGCCGGGGGTGGTGATCCAGCGGTCGTCGTATCGGTAGCCGGTGGCCCAGACGACGGCAGCTGGTTGGGCGGTGGTGGCGTCGGCGAACGTGATCGTGTCACCGTGGGCAGATGTAGCCCGCGGGCGGAACGTGACCCCGGCTCGGCGCAGCTGGTGGCGGGTGGTGCCGATGACGGGTTCGTTGGCGCGCAGCCGCCGGCCGACGGGTGAGGTGGCGGGTGCGTGGATGGCGCCGGTGACGGTGAGCCACCAGAACAGGTCCCGCCCGGCTGGCCGCTGCGGCAGGGCGCGTAGGCGTGTGCCTTCGGCCAGGTGCACGTCGCGGCCTGTGTGTGCGAGCTCGAGCGCGATCTGGAAGCCGGAGTTGCCGCCCCCGACCACGACCACACGGCCGGGCGGGAGCTGGGCCGGGTTGCGGTAGGCGTCCGTGTGCACCTGCACCACCTCGCTGTCGAGGTCGGTGGCGAACGGTGGGATCCACGGCGTGCCGAATGCTCCGGTGGCCACCACGACCTGCTTGGCGCGGATCATCTCGCCATCGCTCACTCGGACCTCGAATGCGCCACGGGTTCCGTCCAGCGCGATGACGTCGGCGCCGGTGCGCACGGGTAAGCCGAACCGTTCGGCGTAGGCGGCCAGGTAGGTGGCGACGTCGTCCTTGCCCGGATAGGACCACGGCTGACCGGGAAACGTCGCGCCAGGCAGTGCGTCGTACCGGGCCGGGGTGAACAACCGCAGCGAGTCCCAACGCCGGGACCAGCTCGCGCCGACCTGCGCGGCACGGTCCAGGATCAGGACGTCCATACCGGCTCGGGTCAGGTAGTAGCCCAGGGCGAGCCCGGACTGCCCGGCACCGATCACCACCACGTCCCGCTGCTCCCGGTTGCTCATGACGCCAGACAGTACACGGGATCATGTACTGTCTGGGTCGTGGAGAAGACCGGGGAACCGATCAGGCTGCCGATGAGCGAGACGGTGACGCTGACGCACACCGCGGCGCTGGCACGGCTGGGGCACGCGTTGTCGGACGAGACACGGGCGCGGATCATGCTGACCTTGCGGGAGGCACCGGCGTTCCCGTCGGACCTGGCCACCGCGCTGGGCGTCTCGCGGCAGGTGATGTCCAACCAGCTCGCATGCCTGCGCGGTTGCGGGCTGGTGGAGGCGATCCCGGAAGGGCGCCGCACCTGGTACCGCCTCGCGGACCCGCACCTTGCCCCGGCGCTGGACGGCTTGCTCAAGCTCGTCGTGACCGTCGATCCGACCTGCTGCTCGCCCGGAGGATGCACCTGCTCATGACCGCCATCAGACTTGGCCCGCGTCCGCTGAGCTCTGCCCGCCGATCCTTGCTGGAGCGCCGGGTGCGGTGGATCGTTGCCGCAACGATCACCTACAACGTCATCGAGGCGCTCGTCGCCATCACCGCCGGGCGTATCGCGTCCTCGGCGGCGCTGGTCGGCTTCGGCCTGGACTCCATCGTCGAGGTCCTCTCGGCCGCAGCGGTTGCGTGGCAGTTCGCCGCGCCCGACCCGCACCGTCGTGAGCGTGTCGCGATGCGGGTGATCGCATGGTCGTTCTTCGGCCTGGCGCTGTTCGTCACCGTCGACGCCGCCCGCACCCTCCTGGGCGGGACCGAACCGGATCACTCCACGGTCGGGATCGTGCTGGCGGCCGTGAGCCTGGCGGTCATGCCGTTCCTGTCCTGGTTCGAACGCCGCACCGGGCGAGAGCTCGGCTCGGCCTCCGCGGTGGCGGACTCCAAGCAGACGATGCTGTGCACCTACCTCTCCGCGGTGCTCCTGGTCGGGCTGCTCCTCAACTCCGCCCTCGGCTGGACCTGGGCCGACCCCCTGGCAGCCCTCGTCATCGCGGGTGTCGCCGTCAAGGAAGGCATCGAGGCCTGGCGCGGCGATGCCTGCTGCAGCCCCGTCAGCGCCCTGGTCACAACCGACGCCAGCACGACCGAGGCCATCACGCCCGGGGCCGGCGCGTCGGGGGCCGGCGCATCCGAGGGTTGCGCCGATGGATGCTGCACACCGACGAACCGGGACTGACGACGTCGTCGACGGGTTCTCACGAACCGTCGCCAGTGGGCTCTTCCTCGGCCAGCACGTCCTCGACCAGGCTCTCCAGGGTGGATCGCTCGATCTGACCGATGACGCGTGCGGCCACCATCCCGTCCTTGTCGACCACGACGGTGGTCGGGACCGCCTGCAGCGGGACGACGCCGTTCAGCTCGGCCACGACCCGCCCGCTGCGGTCCCCGATGCTGGGGTAGGGGACGGTGAACGTCCGCTCGAAAGCCTGAGCGGTCGGCGCCTCGTCCTCGGTGTTGATCCCCAGGAACCGCACCCCGTCCGGCTCGAGCTGCTCGGCCACGGCCGCTAGGTCCGGTGCCTCCGCGCGGCACGGCGGGCACGCGGCATACCAGGTGTTCAGGACCAGAACCTCGGCATCCCAGTCGTCCGTGTCGATCTCCTGACCGTCGAACGCGGTCCCGGTCACACGTACCGGACCGTCGCGGTCACCCGGGTCCCAGGTTCGTACCGACCCGTCGCCGGACACGAAGCCCTGGTCGGCGACCTGGCCGGCACCCGACGGCGCCGCCGTCGCACACCCGGCAAGCAGCACGGCCAGACCCGCGCAGAACGCGACCATCGCCGGAGCGCGCCGAAGCACCCCCGGTGTCTTCACCCCACGCCACGGGGCTCTCACCATGCTCATAACTGCGCTCCTCCTGGAGGTTCCACCATTTCGGGTATTGCTTGTCACGATCGTCGGTCGCGTTCGGCCAGCTGCTGGAGGTAGGCGTTGTAGGCGTCCAGCTCCGGGTCTTCGTGCAGGGTGCGGTGGTCGGCGGCGGCAGTCTGCCGGGACTCATCCTTGCGCCAGCGCACGAAGATGATCAGCAGCACGATCAGCGCGGGCAGCTCGCCGTAGGACCAGGCCAAGCCTCCGGCGGTGACCTGGTCGGCCATCACGTCGATGCCCCAGGACTGTGGCGGGTGGGTGAAGGCGCTGACCATGGGGGTGGTGGACATCATGACGATGACGCCGAAGAACGCGTGGGTCGGCATCTCGATGAACATGTCGGCCGCCCGGCCCAGGTGCCCCTGAGGGCTGGGCAGCGGATCACGAGACAGCACCGGGACCGTGAACAGGATCCCCGCGATCAGGAACAGCAGCTCCAGGCCCAGATGGCCGGTCCAGGTGCTGAGCAGACGCCCGGCCAGCGAGCTGAAGTACAGCGCGTAGAAGCACAGCAGAAACACCGGGATCATCAGCGCCGGGTGCAGGAGCACCCGCCCGACCCCCGAGCGCAACCCCCACCGGGCAGCGACCAGCACCGCCCTGCCGAGACCGTGGTGGGGCATGGCGCGCAGCAGGAGCGTACCGGGCCGGCCGAGCACGAGCAGGGGCGGGATGGCCATCATCAGGGTGAGCTGCTGGAACATGAACACGGAGAACATCTCCAGCCCGTACCCCTCCACCCCTGCGCCCATGACGACCACCAGCACCGCGCACCCGGTCAGGAACGACAGCGTCGCCCACGGCGACCACCGCCTCCCCGTAGCCCAGACCCGGATCGTCCCGGCCAGGTAGAGAGCAGCCAGGACCAGCCCGATGACCGGGATCACGGGGACCGGCTGGATCGTGGGCGCCAGGTACGTCTCCCAGGACGGCGGAGCGGTCGGGATCCAGACCGGGCCGTCGACGTGGGACGCGATACCAGCCGCAGCCCCGGTCATTGCCCCGGCCGGGGCGCTGGCCGGAATCATTCCGCCGCGTCGGAGCTGCTAGCAGAGTCAGCCGGTTCGGAGTCGTGGTCTCGGCGTCGGGTCGCGTACGTGACCACGACCAGGATCGCGACCGCGATGGCTATACCGCCCGCCACCACCACGACCGGGTCGGAGGTTCCCCCGTCCTCATGCGAGTCCGTCGCGCCCGCCGGCCCCTGCGTCGCGGGGGATGTCGGCTCCTGTAGGTCCTGGGCTGTGGGGGTACTGGAGGACCCTGGGCTGGCGTTCGCCGCTTCCGGGGACGGCGACGCCTCGCTGTTCGACGTGCTGGCCGGTTCGAGGCTGAACTCGAAGGCGCCTTCGATGGGGTGACCGTCGGAGGAGACCACGTGCCAGGCCACCGTGTACGCGCCGGCCGGCCCTTGGCCGGTCACCGGGACCGTGACGGTGGAGGTCGCCTCGTCCACGCTGACCGCACCGGTAGCGACCATCTCGCCGTCGGTGGCGGTGATGACGACCTGTGCCCCGGTGGCCAGCGGCGCCTCGGACAGGGTCAGGACGATCTCTGACGGCAGTGTAGTGATAGTCGTGCCGTCGGCCGGGGTGGAGGACAGCAGCTGGTCGTGCGCTGCCGCGGGTGGCGCGGCGAGCAGGAGCAGTCCGACCGCAAAGAGTGCAGCACCGTAGGTACGGGCGTGATGCCGTGGCCGGGGCCGTGGCCTGGTGGACGCGGGCGGAATGGTCGTGTCGTGGGTGTGCATGGTGTCTTTCGCATGGACGGGGCATGACAGGTCCAGGCCCGATACAGGGCCACCTGTCCGGATCGTGACTGTGGACGCCGGGCCGTCGGTGAGGGGCGCTTGCTCCCTCACCGACGCCGGGTCACCCGACGCGCAGGAAGGTCGGGTTGGACTGCCAGATGCTGGTGTACCGGACGGACTGGCCAGGGACCGGGGCTTCGATCTGCATGCCGTCGCCGGCGTAGATCGCGATGTGCCCGGGCGACCAGATCAGGTCACCCGGCTGTGCTTCGGACCAGGACACCTCGGAACCGGCGTACCGCTGCTCGGACGAGGTGCGCGGCAGAATGATCCCGACCTGCGCGTAGACGTACGACGTAAACCCGGAGCAGTCGAACCCCGCGGGGGTCGAGCCTCCCCAGACGTACGGCACCCCGAGGTACCGCATGCCGATCGACACGACTGCCGAACCCACCTTGGCGGCTTCCTCGGCGGTGACCTGCTCCTGGTACTCCTCGTTCTCCTGGGCCGAGACGACCGAGACCACAGCTGTCTCGACCTTCAGCTGGGCATCCGGAGCGACCGTGACGACGGATGCCTCGGCGACGGCCTGGCGGGCCTGGGTGGTCAGGGCGTTCAGGTCCGTCGCGTTGAGCGTGGCCTGGGCGGGCTTACCAGCCAGTGACGTGTTGACCGACGTGGTGGCGGGCGCGGCCTGGGCCGGTGTGGCGACGAGGGACAGCAGCACGCCGGAACCGGCCGCGGCGACCACAGCCGTGCGGCCGGCGAACGCGGTCACGTGCTCGGTCGTGGCTCGGGCGACGCTAGCCAGGACGGGGCGGCGGACCGCCCGGTGACGACCACGACCAGTGGTGGTCGTGGTCGGGCTGAAGCTGGGCTCCATGAAAGCGGGGACCTTTCTGATCGGAGTAGGACCACACGCGCGACCCTGTGCCGGGTCGGCGCTGAACCGGACGACACCCCAAGCGGGTGGTGTCGACAGGGTGTGGCCGTCTACGTCCGGGAGATCCCCAGTGCGGTCAGTGACGGCGCCGCGACAGCCACGCCTGACCAGGCCGGGAGCGCGTGATATGCCGGGTCGGACGCCGCCCAGAGCACGGCAGGGTCCGGTGCCATGGCCGTCTCGGGCGTCGAGGGAAGGACCGGGTCACACTGCGCCGTTGCCGAGTGATGGTCCGAGCAGCCATGTGAACCATCGCCCAGAGGTGCACGAGCGGCCTCGGCGGCCAACGCTCCAGCAGGTGGCGCCACCTGCCCGGAGCCCTGCATGGCGGCCGCGTGCGAGTGCCCCGCACGCGGTGCCTGCTCGTCCAGGTGGGCGCTGCACAGGAAATGCACGCTGAGGACGGCGAGCACGAGGAGCAGGACCGTCAGGCCGCTCGCCGACTCTCGCCGAGGACCGGCGAGCAGTGAACGGAGGCTACGTGTCGAACTCATGGCGGACCCACAGTAACGGAACGGGCACGGCGACGGGCACCACCGCGCCGGGAGGCGATCTGCCCGCCTCCATCACCAGGGCTGGGTCGCCTGGTGCGAGGCAGCCGCGTCCGCGCCGGATCCCGGGCCTCGTTGGGAGCACAGAGGCTCTGCCCTCTAGGATGCTCTCACTATGGGTGTCCCGGTCCGACGGCGAGCAGATTCGAACGCTGTGCGCTCCAACACTGTGCAACGCGTCCTCGTCATCGCGCTGCTCGCCCTGACCGGCGTACTGGGCGTTGCCGCGTCAGGGCCAGCGACCCCGGCCGCGGCGGTGGCAGCTTTACCTGCTGTCGAACCGGTGACATGGCCCGACGCCGCGACCCACGTCACGACCGACGACGCCGGCTCGCACACCCACGACACGATCAGCCTGCTGTGCTTGTGCGCCATCGTCGCGGTCGCTGCCCTCCTGGTGACCGGGCGAGGTGTACCGCTGCGCCGGCAGAGTCGTCGCCTCAAGATGGCCACGCTGCCGTCCCGGGTGCCGCGTTACTGCTCCCCAGTATCCTTGGCGAGCCCGTTGTCGTGGGGCGTGTGCCAGCGGTAGAAGGTGCGAGCGTTTCGATGATGAAACGCTCCCTCGTCTCGCTGAGCCCGTAGCCGCCACTGCGCTCAGCCGCAGCCAGGCTGCTGACGGCCCGGGTCGGTGCCAGGCCCAGCTCGTGGCCGGCCCCGACGCACTCCCGACCTGCCCCCGACGCGACTCGCGTGCTCTTGGCGCGCCTACCACGCCGGAGCAGCACCAGGTCGGAGCACCACTGATGACTGTGTAACGCCCTGTCCCGCCTCGTGCCGGGCATGGCTGATCCTTTGAAGGGACCCTGGATGGAGATCTCCACCCTGAGCGTGCTCCTTGTCTGGTCGACGGCCACCGCGCTAGTGGTGGCACTCATCGCCTTCGCGATCGACCTCTCACGACAAGCCGAGCATCGCGCAGCACCCGCTCTCACCACCGCGACCGCGATGACGGCGCCCCGGCGCGCAGCAGGCGTCGGCGTGTCCACCACCTGGCTGGCCACGGCATTGCTCCTCGCGGCCATCGTGCTGCGCGGCGTGGCAGCCGGCCGTACCCCATGGTCGAACATGTACGAGTTCACGCTCGTGGGAGCCTGCGCGTCATTGCTCGCGTTCGTCCTGCTCAACCTCCGCCGAGACGTACGTTTCCTGGGCACCTTCGTCACGGGCACCGCGACGCTGTTCCTGGTCCTGGCCGTCAACGCGTTCTACCTACCGGCGACCGGTCTGTTCCCGGCCCTGCAGTCTTACTGGCTGGTTATCCATGTCGGCGTCGCGGTGGGCGCAGCAGGGATCTTCACCGTCAGCTTCCTCATCTCCTCGCTGCAGCTCCTGCGCGACTCCCGCGACGAAGGCGGCGCACTGACAGGGCGGAACGGGTGGCGCTGGCTCGAGAACCTGCCCTCCGCCAACACGCTGGAGGCACTGTCGTTCCGGCTCAACGCCGTCGGGTTCGTAGCCTGGACCTTCACGCTCATCGGCGGAGCGATCTGGGCTGAGAGCGCCTGGGGACGGTACTGGGGGTGGGACCCCAAGGAGGTGTGGACCTTCATCATCTGGGTCGTCTACGCGGCCTATCTCCACGCCCGCACCACCCGCGGCTGGAGCGGCCGCAGAGCCGCCTACTTCGTGCTGGTGGGCTACGCCTGCGTGCTGTTCAACTTCACCGTGGTGAACCTGATCATCAACGGCAAGCACTCATACTCCGGGCTGACCGCCGGATGAGCGTCCACCCCACCCGGTCACGCTCACCGGCGGTACCCACGCCGGCGAACGTGACCGCCGCCAGCATCCGCCACACCATCAGTCCCCCTTTCCCGCTACCCACAGAGGAACCCGTGCCCACCAAGCGTCCCGCAACCAAGAATCCTTCGAACAAGCGCCCGGCACCTAAGGGCCCGGCACCCAAGCGCCCGGCCAAGCAGCGCCTGACCACCCAGCGTCTGCTTCAGCTCGTCCTGCTCGTCGGGGTACTCGCCCTGATAGGGCTCCTGGTCGCGGCCATCCTGTCCTCCCGGCCCGACACGCCGGCCTCCGAGGCGCAGGTCGTACGGGAGAACAGCCACGTCCTGAACGAGGCACCCGACGAGAAGGCGGTCCTGGTGGAATTCCTCGACTTCGAGTGCGAGGTCTGCCGCGCCTACTACCCCACGGTCGAACAGCTGCGCGAGGAGAACGCCGACGAGCTCACGCTCGTGATGCGGTACTTCCCGATCCCCGGGCACACCAACTCCACCACCGCCGCCGTCGCCGTCGAGGCCGCCGCCGGTCAGGGGCAGCTGGAGCCCATGTACCAGCGGATGTACGAGACGCAGGCCGAGTGGGGCGAGTCCCAGGACTCCAAGACGGAGGTGTTCCGTGGCTTCGCGCAGGACCTCGGCCTGGACATGGACGCCTTCGACGCCGCCGTCGCCGACCCCGCCACCACCGAACGAGTCCAGGCCGACTTCGACGAAGGCCAAGCGCTCGGCGTGGAAGGCACCCCGACGTTCTTCCTGGACGGCGAACGGCTCCAGGTCGAGACCCCGGACGACCTCATCGCAGCCGTGCAGGCTGCGATCGAGGAATGAGCCGACGATGAGCATCCCGGAGGTCGTCTTCTCCGGCGGCCTGCTGCTCGCCATTCCGCTAGCGATGCTCGCGGGGCTGGTGTCGTTCGCCTCGCCCTGCATCCTGCCCCTGGTGCCCGGGTACCTCGGGTACGTCGGCGGCATGGGCCAGGACAGCTCCAGGCGACGCCTCCTGGCGGGGGTGGGGCTGTTCATCGCGGGCTTCACGATCGTGTTCGTCGCCTACGGGGCCCTGTTCGGGGCGCTGGGGTCCTGGCTCGTACAGCGCCAGGGGTTCCTCCTGCAGATCCTCGGCGTCGTCGTGTTCCTGATGGGGCTGGTGTTCATCGGCCAGGTCGGACCGCTACAACGCACCGTCCGCCCGTCCTGGAAGCCCCGGGTCGGGCTGGCCGGTGCGCCCGTGCTGGGCATCGTGTTCGGCCTGGGCTGGACGCCCTGCCTGGGCCCGACCCTCGTAGCGATCTCGGCCCTGAGCGTCGATACCGGGACCGCGGCCCGCGGTGCGCTGCTCGCCCTGGCCTACTGCCTCGGCCTGGGTGTGCCCTTCTTGGCACTGGCCTGGGGCTTCGGCTGGGCACGCCGCTCGACCACGTTCCTGCGCACCCACGTCCGCGCGATCAACCTGACCGGCGGGGCCGTGCTGATGCTCATCGGGCTCGCGATGGTCACCGGCCTATGGAGTGGCCTGATGGGCGCGATGCAGGGCTGGGTCGGCGGCTTCGTCACCCCCATCTGAGACCCACCGCGACCAGAGGGACCACGTCCGTCAGGCGTGGCTGGGTGCTTCGTGGTCGCGGTGGGTAGTGGGTTCGATCTGGAAGGTTGAGTGCTCGACGGGGACATCGAAGTGCGTGGCGACGCACTCCTGGAGGCCGTCCAGGATCCGTGGAGCGTGGCCGTCGTTGAAACACGCTTCGTCGACCACCACGTGGGCGCTGAGGACGGGCAGGCCGGTAGCGATGAGCGAGGCGTGCATGTCGTGCACCTCGCGGACGTGGTCGGCCTGGAGCAGGTGGGCCCTGACCTGGTCGAGGTCGAGACCGGGCGGTGTGGTCTCCAGCAGCACGGACGCGGTCTCTCGCAGCAGCTTGACCGCCCGAGGCAGGATCAGGGCGCCGATGAGCAGGCCTGCGATGGCGTCGGCCTGCTGCCAGCCGGTGGTGGCGATCACGACCGCCGCGATGATCACGCCGACCGATCCGAGTGCGTCGTTCAGGACTTCGAGGAACGCGGCCCGCAGGTTGAAGTTGGCCGAGCGCCGGCTGGCCAAGACCAGCATCGAGGCGATGTTGCCGGTCAGGCCGATGACGCCGAAGATGATCAGCTCGGTGGACGGTATCTCTGGCGGGCTGAAGAGCCGTTGCACGCCTTCGACCAGGACGTAGACGCCCACGGCGAGGAGGACTGCGGCCTGGCCGAGCGCGGCGAGGACTTCTGCGCGACGGTAACCCCAGGTGCGGCGTGAGGAGGCCGGGCGCGCAGGGTCAGCGAGGCGGTGAGCAGGGCCAGGAGCAGGCCGGAGGCGTCGGTGAGCATGTGTGCGGTGTCGACCAGCAGGGCCAAGCTGCCCGTCAACAGCGCTCCGACCGCCTGTGCGATCAGGATGGCGGCGGTGATCCCGAACGCGATCGCCAGCCGTCCGCGATGGTCCTCGGCGCCCATGCCACCGTGATCGTGGTTGTGACTCATACGGCACGCTCCTGCGGGCCGAGGTGCGTGCACAACGTCACGGCCGACCCGGTGGCTGCCAGCAGTCCCTCGGTGACGGCGAACAGCGACACCAGCCGCTCGGGATCGACGAGCGAGAACACCGAGGCCCGGCCTTCGGCGCGGGACTCGACCAGTCCGCACTCACGCAGGCACGCGAGGTGGGCGCTGACTGTGCTTTGCGCCAGGCCCAGGTGCTCGGTCAGTTCCCTGACCCGGTGCTCACCGGAGAACAGGTGCTGCACGATGAGCAGCCGGGTCGGCTCGCTCAGCGCCCGGTAGAGCGCGGCGGCCGGCGACACCGCCGCCGCCTCGTCGAGCGGTACTTCGATCTCGGCAGAGGTCTGCACCGCACGTTGCATCGTCATGTGACGATGATAGCGCCCAGGGGCGTGGTGTCCATCGTGGGTGGCGGTGGTCCTTTGTCGCCAGGTGTGGTCCTGTGCCCACAGCGCGCCTGGAAGCGGTGGCTCGGCAGTGCGGGTGCTGTGCGGCAAGCGTCATGAAAGACTTTCGTGGATGTTCGTCCTGATGATGAAGTCGGTGATCGTGAAGGCGGCTGCGCCGTTCGTAGAAGCAGCCGCCGTCCGTCCCGCTGACCGGACACCTCGGGACGCCCCATGACGGCGGCACGGGTACGGCGTATGCCGTTGCTCGGCCGGATGGCCCGGGACCTCGATCAGCACGGGCAGCTGCGGCCGAGTACGGCAACCTCTCTGTGGATCGCCTATCTCACGCATGCCGGACTGACGGTCCGTGCGCTACGTAGCCCTGACCATCGGCTGCCACTGCCGACGTGGCCGGCGCGGGTGGCGGGTGCGGCATCGGTCGGAGTCGGCGTGGCGGCGTGCGTGAGCGCGATGCGTCAGTTCTCCGGACCGTCGCAAGCGACCGGCACTCGCATTCAGCCACTGATCACCTCGGGGATCTACCGGCACTCACGCCATCCGCAGTACCTCGGCTACCTGACCGCTCTGGCCGGTGCCGCCGTGATGCGTCGCAGCGCCACGGCGCTGGCCTGGTCCGCAACTCTCGCCGTGGCATACGCGACATGGGTGCCTGTCGAGGAGCGGCATCTCACGCGCCTGTTCGGACGGCCGTATCTCGACTACGCCGACCGGACCCATCGGTGGTGGGGCCGCGGCACTGCCTGACCTGTCCACAGCGATGCCCCGGGAGCCTGGCTCATGCTCGACGGATTCCTGCTCGTGGTCGCGCTGGCCGCGCTGCCCGCTGCCGGCAACTTCGTCGGCGGCCTGGCCGCCGAGCTGTTCGACGTCTCGGAGCGTGTGCTCAGCCTCGCCCTGCACCTGGCGGCGGGCATCGTGCTGGCGGTCGTGGGGTTGGAGCTCATGCCCGAAGCGCTCACGGGCACGCCCGCGTGGGTACCGGTCGCCGCGTTCGTCGTAGGTAGCGTCGCGTTCATCGGGCTCGAGCAAGCCATCGGCTACGTGAAGACACGTATCAGCCCTGACGATGAGGCCAGCGGGCCGCTGGCGATCTTCGCCGGCGTGTCCATCGACCTGTTCAGCGACGGGGTGATGATCGGGACCGGCACCGTGCTGAACCCCGCTCTCGGTCTGCTGCTGGCGATCGGGCAGGTTCCCGCCGACGTCCCGGAAGGGTTCGCAGCCGTCGCTACCCTGCGCCGCGCGGGCGTCTCCCGCCGCCAACGGATCCTGATGGCGCTGTCCTTCGCGATCCCGGTCCTCGCCGGCGCGGTCATCGGCTACTTCGCTCTGCGCGGGGCGCCTGACATCGTGACGCTCTCCGTGCTGGCTCTGACCGGTGGCGCACTGACCAGCGTCGTGGTGGAGGAGATGATCACCGAGGCGCACAAGGGGGACACCAGCCGGCTTGGCCCGGTCTTTCTGACGGCGGGATTCGCACTCTTCGCGCTCATCTCGGTCTACCTCGGCTAACCACGAGGGTCGGCGATCGCCACGCTCGCGGAGTCAGCCCCGGGGGGCGGGGGGGGCTGGCGTCGGGCAAGCCGCTCCCGTCCATCGGCCGGCTGCCGCACGTGGCCCTGTCGAACAGGCGCGTGACGGATACTCAAAATGCCCTGTACCGAGAAGGGCGCGGCGGCGGTCAGGATTGCTGCCGACGAAGGGCCGAAGGGGTTGGGCATGCCGGTCGGAGGTGCACCGCTGGCCGCGCCGCCCCGGCCGGGGCTGCTCGAGTGGTCAGCATGCACTGTATGGTCAGTGCATGCTGACCATTGCTTCGCGTGTGGACGTGATGAACCGGCTGGGTCGTGCGATGGCCGACCCGACCAGATCCAGGATCCTGCTGACCTTGCTGGGCGGGCCGTCCTACCCAGCGGTCCTGGCCCGGGAGCTGGGGCTGACGCGGTCGAACGTGTCCAACCACCTGACGTGTCTGCGTGACTGCGGGATCGTGGTGGCCGAACCGGAAGGGCGTCAGAACCGGTACGAGATCAGCGAGCCGCGCCTGGCGGCGGTGCTGACCATGCTGATCGACGTGACCCTCGCGGTGGACGAGGACGCCCCCTGCGTAGATGGCGCCTGCCCGAGCCCGGGTTGCGCCGGGGCGTGCGTCCGATGAGTGCGACCATCACCGCCGAGCGCCGCCAGGTCCTGCACCGGCGGGTGCGGTTCATCGTCGGGTTCACCATCACCTACAACGTCATCGAAGCGGCCGTGGCCATCACGGCCGGTGCGCAGGCATCGTCGGCCGCGCTGATCGGCTTCGGCCTCGACTCCATCATCGAGGTCGCCTCCGCTGCCGCTGTCGCGTGGCAATTCACTCGCAAGAACCCCGCGAAGTGGGAGAAGGCGACTGTCCGGGCGATTGCGATCGCGTTCTTCGCCCTGGCCGCTTACGTCACCGTGGACGCGGCCGTGTCCCTGACCGGTGTCGGTCCCGACGTCGACCACAGCCCTCTGGGTATCGGGATCGCGACCCTGAGCCTGCTGGTGATGCCGGCCCTGGCCTGGTACGAGATCCGCACCGGGCGCGAGCTGGGCTCGGCAAGCGTGCAGGCCGACGCCAAGCAGCTGCTGCTGTGCATCTACCTGTCCGGCACCGTCCTGATCGGCCTGCTGGCCAACTCGCTGTTCGGGTGGGCATGGGCCGACTCGGTCGCCGCCCTGGTGGTGGCCTATCTCGCCGTGCGGGAAGGCCTGGAGGCCTGGAGCGGCGAAGTGGAGTCACCGTTCGAGGTCCTCGAAGACCTCGACCAGGACGACAGCGTGCACGAGACACACGAGGACACAGGGCGGAATTGATGGGCCACGGCCACCCCCACAGGTCAGACCAGCACAGCCGTCCCCGCGACCGGCGTTGACCGCGACGCACTGCATCATCCACAGCTGACGGCACGAGAGCCGGGCACCGCTCGCCGGCCAGGGATCTCGGCCAGTGAGGGTCGTGGCCGCTTGACCGCGGTCCTCACTGACCGTTCATCGCACACCGGCACCAGCGCCGGCCCTTCACTGAAAGGCAGTCATGGATCTGATCACCCCGATCCTGCAAGGAATCGGCCTGTTCCTGGCCACCAACATCGACGACATCATCATCCTGTCGCTGTTCTTCGCCCGCGGCGCCGGTATGCGTGGCACCACACGAAAGATCATCGCGGGCCAGTACCTCGGCTTCGGCGCGATCCTCGTTGTCTCTGTCCTCGTCTCCCTGGGCGCAGCCACGTTCCTGCCGCAGGACCTGATCGCCTACTTCGGCCTCATTCCCCTGGCGCTTGGTCTGATCGCAGCCTGGAAGGCCTGGCGTGGGGGCGATGACGATGATGACGAGGAGAAGGTCGCCGGCAAGGCGATCAGTGCGTGGACCGTCGCCGGCGTCACCTTCGCCAACGGCGGGGACAACATCGGCGTCTACGTCCCGGTCTTCGTCACTGTCGGAACCGGGGCGATCATCGCCTACTCGATCGTGTTCCTCCTCCTCATTGCCGTCCTGGTGCTGGCGGCGAAGTTCGTCGCCACCCGCAAGCCGATCGCCCGGATCCTGGAACGCTGGGAACACGTCCTGTTCCCGCTGGTCCTGATCGGCTTGGGCGCGGTCATCCTCATCGAGGGCGGCGCCTTCGGCATCGGATAGCACCTACCTGTCAGCGTTCAACACCGACCGCATCCGCACGCCATCCGCACCGTGACGAAAGGTTGTCAACGGCCGCCGAATTCTGAGGGAGCGGGGTGCGGGAGGACTCGCCGTCCAGGGTGATGGCTTCGGCGTGGTGGACGAGACGATCGATCGTGGCGGCGGCGATGACGTCGTCGCCGAAGATCTCGCCCCCAGCGGCCGAAGTTGAGGTTCGAGGTCACGATCGGCACGGCCGCCCTTGTGCCCTTCGGAACGCCCTATCGGCCGACGTTCGGCGCGCAGGTGGTATTGGTTCAAGTGTGATTTGGGAATGTGGGAGCGGCCGTAGGCTTCACGCGGCATCAACACCCGAGAGCCGCTAACATCACGGTATGATTACGGCCTTTTCACCCGGTGCATCCAGTGAGCGCTCGCTGTTGTTCGACATCGTGTCCACGCACGGAGTGCACGCCAAGGGCATCAAGGCACACTTGGCTCGCAGTTCAGCGGCTCCCGTGGTCGCGCCATTCAACGAACCAGGGCCCGTCCCGTCTAGTCATGACGGGGACGATGATCAGCATCAAGGCTCGGACTGTTCCCGGGTCCGGTCTTTTCGGCGACGCCCGCTCTGACGACCGGGTGATACACCAGTCTCTGCGCGATGAGAGTGGGACCCCACCCCGCCGATTCGGATTCTGCTCCGAAACAGTGGCGCTCACCTACCCCACTCATGCCCGCTGTTCCTCCGCACGATCGGCGGCCATGGCCGAAATTGGTGGGTGCACGGAGAGCTTGTGCTGACATGCGCTGACGCGTCCGCGTCCGTTCAGCGGTCCCTGATCCCTTCACGATGGCGGCGCCGACTCGCTTCTTTGTTCTCCGGAAGCCTGTTGGTGGTGATCGGCATGTGCGCCCTTGTGTACGGGTCTGCTGAAGAGGCGGACCGGTTGACGACTGCCGCCCCGCTACCAGCCGTGTCGGCCGTAGCGCCCCACGGGCACCACTCGCCCCACGCGCTCCACGGGGGCGACGAGTGTGGTGCGGACGTAGTGGTGCGTACGACGGCCCAGGTTGTCGAGCGTCCACCCGCCGAAGCAGGAGCGACGCTCGTGGCTTTCTTCGCGGTCGTGGGCGCGCCGCCTGCGTGCCGTCGGCCGTACCGACGTAGCAGAGTGCGTGCGGGCTGGGCTGTGCTCGTCCGCACATCACGGTGGCGCCTCTAGACCTTTCGATCGCAGTCGTATGTCATGTACGGCTGCCCCGCGACGGTTCCACGAGCCCGGACTGACCTCCGGTCATGTGGCCGTGGCGCGAGATGAACACGTACCACGCATTCATCGATCGAGAGCGAAAGAGATGCATTCACTGATGAACACTGCCGTCACTCGGGACCGTTCCACTTTGTCGGGATTAGTGGGCAATACCCCGCTGCTGCGGGTGTCCCAGCCGCTGACACCCGCAGACCGTGGCTTCTGGGCGAAGCTGGAAGGGTTCAACCCCGGGGGGATCAAGGACAGGCCCGGCCTGCACATGGTGGAGCGGGCCCGCGCGCGCGGCGACCTGTCGCCCGGCGCACGCATCATCGAGTCCACCAGCGGCACCCTCGGCCTGGGCCTTGCCCTGGCCGGAATGGTCTACGGCCATCCGGTCACCCTCGTCACCGACCCGGGCCTGGAGCTACCCATGACCCGGCTGCTGACCGCGTACGGTGCCCAGGTCGACATGGTCTCCGAGCCGCACCCCGCCGGCGGCTGGCAGCAGGCCCGCCGCGAACGCGTCCAGGAGCTTATGGCGCAGCACCCGGGCTCCTGGTGCCCGGACCAGTACAACAACCCGGACAACACCACCGCCTACATCCCGCTCGCTCTGGAGCTCGCCACAGAGCTGCGCCACATCGACGTCCTGGTGTGCAGTGTGGGCACCGGAGGCCACTCCGCCGGCATCTCGAGGGTGCTCAAGCAGCTCTACCCCGACCTCCGGGTTGTCGGGGTCGACACCATTGGCTCCACGATCTTCGGTCAGCCTGCCCGGCCTCGGCTGATGCGGGGTCTGGGGTCGAGCATCTACCCCCGTAACGTGGCGTACGAAAACTTCTCCGAGGTGCACTGGGTCGCCCCGGCGGAGGCGGTGTGGACCTGCCGGCAGCTGGCCAGCTCGCACTACGCCACCGGCGGGTGGAGCGTGGGAGCGGTCGCCCTGGTGGCCGGGTGGCTGGCCCGGACGATGCCGTCCGACACACGGATCGCGGCGATCTTCCCGGACGGCCCGCAGCGCTACCTCGGAACCGTGTTCGACGACGACTACTGCGCCGCCCACGGCCTGCTCGACTCCCCGTCCGCACCCGAGCCTGAGGTGATCAGCCGTGTGGACGAGAAGGAGGCCACCCGCTGGACCCGGTGCGCCACCGTGGTCGACCCACTCACGCTCGCCAAGCCGCCGGGGGAAGCCCGAGCTGTCAGTGACACCGAGCGCGAGGAGCGGACAGGCGAGAACGCTGAACTCGGGCACCTCGAGGCGGCGCAGGTGAGCCGGTGACGAGCACTCTCGCGCAGGTGCGCACGTACGACCGCAGCGTCCAGCTGTTGATGGTGAACCAGTTCACCATCAACCTCGGCTTCTACATGCTGATGCCATATCTGGCCGCCCACCTGTCCGGAACGCTCGCCCTGGCCGGCTGGGTCGTCGGACTCGTCCTGGGCATTCGCAACTTCAGCCAGCAGGGCATGTTCCTCGTCGGCGGCACGCTCGCCGACCGGTTCGGCTACAAACCGATGATCGTGGCGGGTTGCGTGCTGCGCACGGTCGGCTTCGCGACGCTCGGCTTCGCCGACTCGCTGGCCGCGCTCATCGCCGCCTCCGCCGCTACCGGGCTCGCCGGAGCGCTGTTCAACCCGGCCGTCCGGGCATATCTCGCCGCGGATGCGGGAGAGCGCAGGGTCGAGGCGTTCGCGCTGTTCAACGTCTTCTACCAGGCCGGGATCCTGCTCGGTCCGCTAGTGGGCATGGTGTTGACCGGCGTGAGCTTCCGCATCACGTGCCTGGTGTCGGCCGGGATCTTCGCACTGCTCAGCGTCGTACAGATCCGCGCACTGCCCGGGCGGCGAGCTGCGAACACGAAGGAGAAGGAGGAGGAGCGGGGCCAGGAAGGTGTGCTCGTCCAATGGCGCGGCATCCTTGCCAACCGGCCCTTCCTGCTCTTCTCCGGCGCCATGATCGGCTCGTACGTGCTCACCTTCCAGTTCTACCTGTCCCTTCCCCTGGAGGTGCGCCGACTCGGTGGGGACGGACAGTTCAGCACGGCGGCGGTCGCGTTGCTGTTCGTCGTGTCCGGACTGGCCACCATTCTCGGTCAGTCACGGGTGACCGCCTGGTGCAAGGCGCGCTACGAGCCCGGCCAGGTACTGATCCGGGGCCTGATGGCCATGGGCCTGGCGTTCGTGCCGCTGCTGCTGGCCACTGCGGTGCCCGTCCCGACATCCGGCGCAGCGCTGTGGCTGCTTGCAGCAGTGCCGCCCGCGCTCGCCGCGCTGCTGCTGGCCATCGGCACCATGATCGCCTACCCCTTCGAGATGGACACCATCGTCCGGCTCTCCGGTGGCCGGCTAGTGGCTACGCACTACGGCCTGTACAACACCATCTGCGGCATAGGTATCACCCTCGGGAACCTGCTTACAGGAGTGTCCCTGGACGTGGCTCGTGCGGCCGGAGTACCGGCGTTGCCATGGGTAGCGCTGATCGTCCTCGGTCTCGGCTGTGCGGCAGCCATGTGCGGTCTGCACCGCACCGGTCGCCTCGCGACGCCCGTGCGCTCGGCCGATCCGCAGCCAGCGACGGTCTGATCGCGAGCTCGGAGGCACTCGGGGCGGGCGGCACCCAGCCGCCCGCCCACGCCGGCAGCTCCGTTGGAACGAACGGACGACAACCCTGCGGCCCCATCGGTGCCGGTGAGCCTGCGCAGCGAGGCCGGAGTCGGCCTGCTGCTGCGGCAACCCATGGTGTCGACGTCAACATTCGCCCTCGAGCCCCGCCGTGTCCGCGTCATGGTCGCCAAAAACATTCCGCCCGTCATCGCGACCCTGGCGGTGAATGTCATTATGATCGTCATCGGTTACGCGATCGTGCAGATCAGTAGGTTCTCATCAGACCTGCCGGTTTCTCAACGATTTGTCGAGTAGTTGTCATTTCCGACATTACGTTGAGAATCTGCGGCGTGGTGGCTGCCAGCGGGAGTAGTCGGCGGGGCCGGTTCGTCACCATCGGGTGCACCGCCGTGACCGCACAGAGCGACGGGGGACGCAGTTGACCATGTGTATCGCCGCGCGAGGTTGGTACCGCTGATCCGAGACGTTCACACAAGCACCGAGCCGAGCGCCACCCACGACCTTGGCGGGCTGATGATCCTGTCGATGAAACGGCTGACCACGTTGCCGCCGCCGCTGCTACGCACAGTGCTCCACGGAATCGACCGTGACCTGTCGGTCACCGAACGGCTGCGCTATTGCACCCGCATCTTCGCGCCGCGTCCGCCCGACCAGGACCCGACCGCTGTGGCCGACCGGGCCCGAGACGTCCCGCAACGTCTCTGGCCGGACTGGCTCTCGTCCCGTTCCTGCCGACCCACCCGACCCGCGCTCCCGACGTCGCGATCGCGATGCCAAGCGCCCTGCTCATCCCAGGTGTGCTTCAACGGCACATGCAGCACGGTGACTGGGGCCGTGTCCGGGACAGCGTGGCGACCGGACGCAACCCGCGGCGGTAGTGATCACGGGGGGTGTGCTCCGTGATTATTGTGCGACGGCGATCACGGGGAGTCGGGCGGCGCCCGTCGAACGCGGACAGCGAGGAGCGTGAGGCTCAGCAAGGTTCCCCACAACAACAGCTGTTGAATCCATGGGCCGAGCACGGCCCCGGCGGTGAGTCCGTCGCGCAGCTCGATCTCGGCGACCATGAGTCCCGCCTCTTCGCTCGCGAGAGTCTGGACCGTGCTGCCGTCGGGCGTGAAGATCTGGCTGGTGCCCGTGGTGGAGACGTTGACGACGCTGCGCCCGGTCTCGATCGCGCGCATGCGGGCGATGGCGACCTGCTGCAAGTTCTCGTCGGTGCCGCGGAAGTCGGCGTTGTTCGTCTGGAACATGAACACCTGCGCGCCGTCGCGCACGCCTTCCTGGATGACGTCGTCGAAGGCCACGTCGAAGCAGATCGCCAGCCCGACCCTCGCACGGTCCAGGTCGAAGACCGGCGAGTCGGTCCCGGGCGCGTACTCGCGCTGCAGGAGGCCGACGAGACCGGGGGCGATCGCTTCGTACAGGTCTCGGTCGGGCACGTACTCACCGAACGGGACGGGGTGGCGTTTCGCATGCGTGGTCTCGACGCCGTCCTCGGTCCAGAGGAACGAGGTGTTGTAGAAGCGGCCCTCCTTGGCCGACGCCGCGTTGAGGAGCAGCGGGGCACCGTAGGCGACGGCTGCCGCGCTGAGGGCCCGCGCGGTGACGGGTTCGGTGACGGGGTCGCTGTCGACTCCGCCTTCCGGCCACACCACGACGTCCACCTGCTCGTCCTTCAGGGGCGCCGAGGCAGCCAACTGGGAGTCCAGCACCTGGCTCGGTGCGCGCTCGTCCGCGTAGGCGGCGGGCCCGTTGCCCTGCACGGCGCCGACCCGGATCGTGCCGGCGTCGTCGGTCGGGAACTGGGGAACGACGAGCAGGAGCACGGTCAGCAGACCGACGGGGACTGCGCTCGACAGAAGGGCCCGGTGCCGTAAGTGAGTGCTGTAGTCCTCACCCAGCGGCGCCCGCCTGACGTGACTGGTCCACCGGACGGCTTCGACGGCCCCGGCGCACAGGACGACCATCAGGAACCCGAGCCCGGAGACGCCTACCCATGACGCGACGGGGGCGATCGGGCTCTCCGACTGGCTCATCCCTAACCGCCCCCAGGGAAACCCGCCATACGGCCAGGAGCCGAGGATGAGCTCCCGCGCCACCCACGCCCCGGCGACCAGTGCGGGGAGCACCAGCAGCCGCACGGTCCGGGTGTCGCGCCAGCGAGGTAGCCACCGGTAGGCCAGCACGATGAGGGGCGAGAGCGCAGCGACCAGGAGGGTCTCCACGGTCGCCAGCGCCACCCACGGCACCCAGCCGAGGGAGTTGTCGCCGAGGAACTGCGCGGCCCAGGACAGGTGCGGAAAGTAGAACGCCGCGCCGAAAGCCGCACCGACGAGCGCTCCGCCCCACAGGGTCCGTCCGATGAGAGAGACCAGCGCGAGCGGGACGGCGACGAACGCGAGGGGCCACCAGCCGAGCGCGGGGAACGACGCGTCGAGCGCGAACCCGCCGGCCACCGCCAGGGCGAGCGCCGCAGGCAACGGCACGAGACGTTCCGTGTCCCCCGCCCTGCGTGCAGTCCTGCTCGGCCATCGTCGCCGGAAGCCGGAGACACGGGTGAAGTCGGCCGCTGGCTCATGTGCGGTGTCACTCAGGGCGGTGCCGTCGTGGAGGTCGATGAGTGCTCCTGAAGAGTCGGACGTCGTGATGTGTGCGATCCCGTCTCCGGGCAGGCGCCTCACCGGGGGCCGAGCGAGGCTGTCTCCTGTCGCGCTCAACGCGGGCGCTGCACCAGAGGTCCCGATCGCCGCCAGTGTTGCGCGCGATGAGCCTAATGCCGTCGGCAACCGGCAGAGCCCCTCTGCCGCCGGTCCTTTTTTGTGAGATCAACGAAGGACCATGGCACATGGTCGCCAATGGTCGAAAGTCGGGTCGAGGCCAGGACCGGGTCAATTCCTTCGTGCGCGGCTCGCATCTCAGGATCGGCGCGAGGAGACGTTGTGGATCCGGAAGCCGTCGGCGGGCAGGGCAGGGCGGGGAGCCGCTTGTAGTCGATGGGAGCTGGTGGCTGGACCGGTGTGTAGGTCATGTGCCTGACCAGTTGATCGAGTGCCACGCCCATGAGTCGGGTGGCGATCGGCTCGCCGGGCACCGATGATGCGCGGCCAGGTCGCCACCACCCTGCGGCACGAACGCGAACGGGTCGGGATCCTGGCCGAGGAATCGTTCGGGGTCGAAACGCGCCGGGTGTTCCCATGCTCGGGGGTCGTGGTTGGGCAGACTCCCGCTGGGAGCCGGGTTGACGGACGAGGCGTGCTGGCTCTTCGACGCCACCCAACCAGCCTCTTCGGCTCGTCACCGCGACGCAACCGGTCGTCGCGAAGTCAGAGCAAGCGGGGGCTCGATGGCTCCTGAGCGATGCACGAGACCTGCGTAGGCAGGTCGCCGCTAGGTGCGTACGTTCGATCCACCTCCCTTCTCGATAGTTACTGGAGCGAACTCTGGGCAGAAAAGGCGGGGTTTTCCTATGCAAACTCGCCTTTCGTAGCGATAAACGCGCAGGTCAGGTAGCGTCTTTCCGTACCCATCTGTGGGATCGACAGTGACGGAGCCAACTTTGAGACCTGACGTGGGTAGCTGGTGCGGCGCGCAGACGTACGCTCAACTTCCCCGGGATGAACGGGGCTCCGGAGCGGGAAGACATCTTTCGCTTCAAAGACGGGCGGCACACGCTTGAGGTGATGAACGTGAACGCCACAAAGGTGGAGACCGCTACCGGTGTGGACCTCGTCTACTACAGCCACGACTTCCAGTGCTTCGTCCTGGTCCAGTACAACCGCATGAAGAAGCCCTCCATGCCCGGCGAAGGGCGCATCGCGCAGGTGGACACACGATTGCCCGACCAGCTGGAACGGATGGTGCGGTTCGACAGCCTCGGCCAGGGAGCGACCAGCCAACACGATCCTGCCTTGTTCCGGCTCGGACCGGCAGCCACCTTCACGAAGTTTGCTTACCCCGTCGAGTCACCCATGAAAGAGAGCGAGCTGACGCGGGGGATGTACATCCCCTCCGAGCTGCTCAAGCGACTGCACGACGCCGGCCGGCTGAAGGGCACGAACGGTGGACCTGCAGTCACTCACGACAACCTGGGCCGGTGGCTGAGCAACGAGCAGTTCGCTGAACTCGTCAGGAAAGGCTGGGTCGGCAGCAGCGGTATCGCGGTCAAGGATGTCAAGGCGTTCATCGACCACAGCGTTCGCGAAGGCCGGATCCCCGTGGTCGCTGCACACCAGACCGATCGAGGTCGGCAGCCCGTCGACCTCCGCCACCGGCGCTGATCGGTGCTGCGTCCAGCAGGCCACGAAGCGGACCCGCAGGAACGGCCCCGCGAAGAGGCCGCGGTTCGCTCCCTACGCCTCCTCCAAGCCGTGGTCGGCCGTGCCGAGCTCGCGCGGCTGCTCCACGGCTATGTACTCGTCGTCTGCCGGTTCGCAATCGGGCTCAGCAAGAGGCACATCCTGGTCGGTTTCCCAACGCTTGTAGAAATCCTGGGCGCCCTGCTTCGTGATCCGCAGAGCCCGGCCGATCTGCTCCCAGGTGGCACCGTCCTCACGCGCGGCCCGCATGGCTTCCCAGCGGCCGTCGATCAGATCCTGGACGACGGCGGCGTTGGCCCCGAGCGCGTAGAGAGCAGGCACCATGGGCATCTCGTCGAGGCGACGGCGTAGGGCGGCGTCGGCCTCCGGATCCGGAAACCTCGGTCGTTCGAGGGCCCGAGCGTGCATGGCCCGCACTTCGTAGGTCTCCCACACCTCGAGGTACTGGCTGGTGAAGGGCCCGGCGGCACGTAGATACTCCGGCTCTCCGGGAATCTCTCGTGGGTCGACCACGCGAGTGAGCTCTTCGAGCCGGAGTACGTCGAACTGGAGGGGGTCAGGTGCCGTCACGTCATCGTCCGCCATGCGTCAAGTTCACTTGACGTGCGGCGGTTCGTCAAGCCAGCTTGACGAACCGCAGGCAAACAGTGGAGTCAGAGTTTGTCCGCTGTGTGGTCGCTTTGACGCCCGCCTCCCGAAAACCCGGCAGTCTTCGGGCCAGGGTTGGTAATGCCGTCCTTTGGAGAGCGGACTTAATGGCTGAGCTGCAATGCTTCGCCGACGTAGTGCGCGAAACGGTGGCGGGCTATGCGCATCCGCGCCGAGCGCGGTCTTCTCCTCGAGTCGCCGACACGGCGTGGCCACTCAGAATGATCTGGCCGCCAGTGATAGACCTTTAATCATCTTTGCACAGCTTTACCAGTGGCAGAATAGAGGAGAGCGAGTCCCGCGACCCGACCCATGTGTACGTTGCGCGGCGCGGTGTGCCCGAGCTGACCAGCACGGTCCTGACCACCGAGCAGGTGCGCGACCTGGTGGAGCGGATGCTCAAGACCTCCGGCCGCAGGCTCGACCTCTCGAGTCCGTTCGTCGACGCCCGGCTGCCCGGCGGGGAGCGGCTCCACGTCGTCATCCCCGACATAACCAGGGCTCATTTTGCGGTGAACATCCGCAAGCACGTGGTCCGCGCCCACTCGCTGGCCGACATGGTGCGGCTCGGTTCGCTCACCGCCCAGGCAGCGACGTTCCTCGACGCCGCCGTGCGGGCCGGGCTGAACGTCCTGGTGTCGGGGCAGACCCAGGCGGGCAAGACGACGATGCTGAACGCGCTGGCGGGGTCGATCCCCGGGTCCGAGCGGGTCATCTCGGCCGAGGAGGTCTGGGAGCTGCGCCTCCCCGTCCGTGACCACGTGGCACTGCAGACGCGTCCGGCGAGCCTCGAGGGCACGGGGGAGGTACCGCTGCGGCGCCTGGTCAAGGAGGCGCTCCGGATGCGCCCGGACCGGATAGTGATCGGCGAGGTCCGCGAGGCAGAGGCGTTCGACCTGCTCATCGCGCTGAACAGCGGGATCCCCGGGATGTGCACGCTGCACGCCAACACGGCACGGGAGGCGGTGGCCAAGATGACCACGCTCCCGCTGCTGGCGGGGGAGAACGTGTCCGACCGGTTCGTGGTCCCTACCGTCGCGTCGGCCGTGGACCTCGTGGTGCACCTCGGCCTGAGCCGGACCGCGGACGGCGTGGTGCGGCGCCAGGTGCGCGAGGTCGTCGCGGTGACCGGCCGCGTCGAGGAGGGCCGCATCGAGACGGCCGGGATCTTCGAGCGGGACGCCGACGGCGACCTGCGGCGGGGCGACGGGATGCCACCCGGTGAGGACCGGTTCGAGCGCGCGGGGTTCGACGTGCGGGCGCTGCTCGCGGACCCACGGATCGTCCCGGTCGGTGCGCGTCCGGTCGCCCGCGCCGCCGTCGGCCCGTGGGCGGGGGCGGGGACCCGGACGGGCGCCGGCCCCTGGACGGCCCGCTGATGGGCGTGGTGGTCGGCCTGCTCCTGGGCGTCGGCGCGTTCTGCGTCTGGTGGTCGTTCTGGGCCCCGACGCCGCGCCCGGCGGGACGCGTGACCTGGCAGATGCGCACCCGCGACCTGCTGACACAGGCCGGTGCGCCCTCCGTCACGCCCGGGATGCTTGTCGGTGCCTGCGCAGCGCTCGGCGTGGTGACCCTGCTGCTCGGGCTCGCGCTGACCCGCTCGCCGGCCATCGCGGCCTGCTTCGCCCTGCTGGCCGTCCCCGGCCCAGTCGTGCTGGTGCGAGCGCGGGCCCGGCGCCGCCGTCGGGCGCTGCGGGACGTGTGGCCGGAGGTGGTGGACCACCTCGCCTCCGGCGTGCGCGCCGGGTTGTCCCTGCCGGAGGCCGTCGCACAGCTCGGCTACCGCGGCCCCGCGGAGCTGCGTGAGCCGTTCAGCCGCTTCGCCCACGACTACCGGGCCGGTGGCCGGTTCGGGCTCGCGCTCGACGCGCTCAAGGAACGCCTGGCCGACCCCGTCGCCGACCGCATCGTCGAGGCCCTGCGGCTCACCCGCGAGGTCGGCGGACAGGACCTGGGCCGCCTGCTGCGCACCCTCAGCGGGTTCCTGCGGGAGGACGCCGCCACGCGCGGCGAGCTGGAGGCACGCCAGAGCTGGACCGTAAACGGCGCCCGCGTAGCCGTGGCCGGGCCCTGGGTGGTGCTCGCGCTGCTCTCCACCCGTCCGGAGACGGCGAGCGCCTACGACTCGCCAGCCGGGATCGCGGTGCTGGTCACCGGTGGGCTCTGTGCGCTGGTCGCCTACCGGATGATGCTCCGGATCGGCCGGCTGCCCGCCGAGCGCAGGGTGCTGCGGTGACGGGTTGGGCGGCGGGGGCGCTCGCCGGCCTCGGCGTCGCGCTGGGCCTCCTGATCGTGCTGGCGCGGCTGCGGGCGCGCGCCGTCACCCTCGACGAGCGGCTCACGCCGTACCTGCGCCCGCGCGACGCGACGTCGACCCTGCTGCGGGAGGCCAGCCGTACGTCGGCGGTGGTCCGACTGCTCGGTCTGCACGACGCCGGCGCGCGCCTCGAGCGGTTCGGTTCTCCCCGCGAGGAGGTGCGGCGCAGGCTCGACCGCGCCGGGTCCGCCGAGTCGGTGGATCATTTCCGGGCCCGGCAGGTCGTATGGACGGTGGCCGGGCTCGCCACGGGCCTCGGCCTCGCGCTGCTGCTCTCGGCGACGCGCGGCGCGGCGGTGATCCCGCTGGTGGTGCTGGTCGCCGTCGCGGGTGGTTGTGGGTACGTGGCCTGTGACCAGGTCCTCACGACGCAGGTGCGGCGGCGCGAGGAGCGGCTGCTCGCCGAGCTGCCGACCATCGCAGAGCTGCTCGCCCTGGCCGTGGCCGCGGGGGAGAGCCCACCGGCGGCCCTCGAACGGGTGGCCTCGACGGCGCGCGGGGAGCTGGCCGGAGAGATCAGACGGATGGTCGCCGAGGTCCGGGCCGGGGCTCCGGTGACCGCTGCCCTCACCGCGCTCGCGGACCGGTCCGGTCTGCCGCCCTTGTCGCGGTTCGCCGAGGGCGTCGTGGTCGCGCTCGAACGAGGCACCCCGTTGGCCGAAGTACTCCGTGCGCAGGCCGACGACGTCCGGGAGGCCGGGCGTCGGTCCCTCCTGGAGGCGGGCGGTCGCAAGGAGATCCTGATGATGGTCCCGGTGGTGTTCCTGGTGCTTCCGGTCACCGTCGTCTTCGCTGTTTTCCCCAGCCTGGCCACCCTGCGGATCGGGCTCTGACATGACTCTGCGAACGGGTCTGCCGACGAAAGGAAGCGCCATGCGCGACAACCACGAGCTCGAGAGCGCCGAGGACGGCGAACGGGGCGACGTGCCCGGCTGGGTCCTGGTGACCTTGATGACGGCGGGCCTCGTGGTCGCGCTCTGGGCCGTGGCGGGACCCTTGCTCGAGAGCGCCTTCCGGCAGGCGATCAGCAGCGTCACGGGCCAGGGGTGAGGTCCGGCGGGCCGGAGCACGGCTCCGCCGCTGCCGAGTTCGTCCTGGTGTCCGTGCTGGTCCTGGCGTTGCTGCTCGGTGTGGTCCAGGTGGCGCTCGCGGTGCACGTACGTTCGCTCGCCACCGACGCGGCGGCCGAGGGCGCACGCGTGGCGGCCCGCGCCGACCGGGGTCCGGCCGACGGCGTCGCGCGCACCCGTGCGCTCCTGACCGACGCCCTGACCGGGGACTACGCCCGGGACATCACGGCGGGCCGCACCACGTTCGACGGCGCCGTGGTGACGGAGGTGACGGTGCGTGCGCCGCTGCCCGTGGTCGGGCTGCTCGGGCCCGGTGGCATGCTGACGGTCCGGGGGCACGCGCTGGAGGAGGAGCCGTGACGGCGGGGGAGTCCGAGCGCGGCTCCGCGATGGTCGAGTTCCTCGGCGTCGCCCTGATCCTGCTCATTCCCCTGGTCTACCTCGTGGTGACGCTGGGCCGGGTCCAGGCGGGCGCGTTCGCCGCCGAGGGCGCTGCCCGGGAGGCCGTCCGCGCGATGGTCACCGCCGAGTCGTCGTCGGCAGGGGCGGTGCGCGCGGAGGCTGCCGTCGGGATCGCCCTGGCCGACCAGGGCTTCGCCCGCGACCGCGGCGTGCTGTCCCTGGAGTGCTCCGCCTCACCGTGCCTGACGCCGGGCGCAACGGTGGGCGCCGTCGTGCTGGTGGAGGTGCCGCTGCCCCTGCTGCCGGACGCCGTGCGCGGCTGGGCGCCGTTGTCCGTGCCGGTCGAGGCGGCTCGCGCCGGGACGGTCGACCGGTACTCCGAGGTGCGGCCCTGAGCACGGCGACGGTCCGCATCTCCTTGGCGGAGGACGCGGACCGCCGTCGTGCCGGGCAGGTCGGTCCGACCGCCTGCCGGTTCAGCCCGTCAGGGGACCGAACAGGTCGCCGTCGGCAGGTTGGTGTTGCCGTTCTTGTAGACCGTGATGCCGAAGTTGTTGCCCGCCCCGTTCGGTGTCGCCGTCAGGGTGCCGCTGGTGCCGGAGACCGTGGCGTTCCATGAGTTCTGCAGGCTCTGCCCGCCCTGCAGCCCGATCGAGACCCGCCACGTCGAGCTCCCGGAGACCGCGAGCGAGACGTTGAACCGGTCGCCCCACTCGTTCGCCCTGCTGACGGTCACGGTGCAGCCGTCACCCGGCTCGGGGTCCGGGTCCGGGTTGCCGCCGCCGCCGGCGTTCAAGGCGTCCAGCGTGTAGTTGTACGCGGCCTTCTTGTTGCCGTTGCCGTCGAAGAGCAGCGGCGTGTCGCCGGCTCGCCACGAGTCGGAGTCCCGCACGCCCCACACGCTGATGCCGGTGCAGCGCTCGACGGCGAGGCAGGCCTGGACGATCCCGCGGTACTGCTCCGCCTGCGACGTGCCCGAGCCCGCGATGTCGAGCTCGGTGATCTGGACGTCGACCCCCAGGGCCGCGAAGTTGCCCAGCGTGGTGTGGTAGTTGCTCGGCACCGGGTTACCGCTGTTGAAGTGTCCCTGGAAGCCCACGCAGTCGATCGGCACCCCGCGGGCCTTGAAGTCGCGGACCATGTTGTACACGGCCTGGGTCTTGGCGTGGTTCCAGTTGTCGGTGTTGTAGTCGTTGTAGCAGAGCTTGGCGTTCGGGTCGGCGGCCCGGGCGGCGCGGAACGCCGCCTCGATCCAGTCGTTGCCGGTGCGCTGCAGGTTCGAGTCACGGCGGGCGCCGGAGGAGCCGTCCGCGAATGCCTCGTTCACCACGTCCCACGAGTGGATCTGGCCGCGGTAGTGGGTGGCGACCTGGGTGACGTGGTTGAGCATCGCGTTGCGCAGGGCGGAGCCGCTCATGTTCTGCATCCAGCCCGGCTGCTGGGAGTGCCAGGCCAGCGTGTGACCGCGGACCTGCTTGCCGTTGCTCTGTGCCCAGTTCACGATCTGGTCGCCGGCGCTGAAGTTGAACTGGTTCTGGTTCGGCTCGGTCGCGTCGAGCTTCATCTCGTTCTCGGCGGTGACCATGTTGAACTCGCGGTTCGCGATGGTCGTGTACTGCGAGTCGGAGAGCCTGTGGCCGGCGATCGCGGTGCCGAAGTACCGGCCCGACTCCGCGGCGGCTGCCTGCAGCGTGCTCCCGGCGGCCTGCGCCGAGGTGGCCGCCACGCCTGCGGTGAGCACCACAGCTGCGACGGTGGCGAGCGAGATGGCTCGCAGCCTGCGCCGGGGGCGCGGTGGGGTGAGCGTTCGGGTCATCGTTGATCCCTTCGTGTGGGACGTGCCGTCCTTGGCCCGTCGAACATGGAAAAGGATTTCGATGTGGCGAACCGCCTGTCAAGAGGTTCTGCTAAACGTTTTCGAAGGTGAAACGTTTAGGTTTTGCCGGGACGTCCGACGGGCCGTCCGGACCGGTCGTGCGCGAAGCCGTCACTGACCACATAATGAGGGCATGATGTGCCCTCCTAGGCCAAACGGCCGCAACGCACGAGCAGGCGGTGTGCTCGCGGCCGGGGACGCTGAGGCCGGCCGCATCATGCTGCTCACCTCAGCCTTCGTCGCGTTCGCCCTGATGCTTGTCGCGGTGGTCGCCTCGACGACCGCGGTGCACCTCGACCGCAAGGCTCTGTACGACGTCGCGGACCTCGCAGCGGCCGACGCAGCGAGCGCGATGTCTCCCGACGCGTTCTACGCCGGTGCCGGTGTGCCCGCCGACGGCGCCCCCCTCACCCTGTCCGACGCCGACGTGCGCGCCGCCGTCGAGCAGTACCTCGCCGAGCATCCGCCGGGGATTCCCGTGGTGGTGGCCGAGGCATCGTCGCCGGACGGGCGGTCGGCCCGGGTGGCACTGGCGGGAGTGTCCCGGCCGCCGCTGCTGCGCTGGTTCACCGACGCGTTCGGCGGTGGGGTCACGGTGTCCGCGTCGTCGACGGCGCGGGCGTGGTGAGACGCTAGATTGAGGCCATGAACGAGCAGGGCGACGAGCAGGGCACGAGCGACCCGGAGGCCGGCACGCGGCTCGAGGCGCACCAGGTCTTCGACCTCGCGCGGCAGGGCGCCGACGTCCTGCTGGATCTCGTCGACGCGGGCCTGCCGGTGGACCTGGCCGACGAGTCCGACAACACGCTCCTGATGCTCGCCGCCTACCACGGGCACGCGGAGCTCACGGCGGGCCTCGCCGAGCGGGGTGCCGACGTGAACCGGCTGAACGGCAAGAACCAGGCGCCGCTCGCCGGGGCCGTCTTCAAGAACGAGACCGACGTGATCCGGGTGCTCGTCGAGCACGGCGCGGACGTCGACGCCGGTACCCCGAGCGCCCGCGCGACGGCGCAGATGTTCGGCCGTGAGCTGCCCGAGCCAGGGGCTCGCTGAGCCACGACCGCGCCACCGGCGGATTTTCCGGCGTCGGACACCACGATGCGCGGGTAACCTTGAACACCGTGGCATCCAACGACTTTCCCGCAGAGATCAAGGCGCTCCGCGCCACCCTCGAGTCCATCGAGGCCGTGAGCGACCCCACCGCGCTCCAGGCGAAGATCGCCGAGCTGTCGGAGCAGGCGTCGGCGCCGAACCTGTGGGACGACCCGGAGGAAGGCCAGCGGGTGTCCTCCGCGCTGTCGGCGGCACAGGCCGAGCTCAGCCGTGTGGAGAAGCTGGCCGCTCGCATCGACGACACCGAGACGCTCGTCGAGCTCGGCGTGGAGATGGACGACGCGGACTCGCTCGCCGAGGCCGAGGAGGAGGTCGTGAAGATCCGCAAGGATCTGGCGGCGCTCGAGGTGCGCACGCTGCTGAACGGTGAGTACGACTCCCGGGAGGCCGTCGTGACGATCCGCGCGGGTGCGGGTGGCGTCGACGCCGCCGACTTCGCGGAGATGCTGATGCGGATGTACCTGCGCTGGGCCGAGCGGCACGGCTATCCCACCAAGGTGGGCGACACCTCGTACGCGGAGGAGGCCGGCCTCAAGTCCGCGACCTTCGAGGTCAACGTGCCGTACGCCTTCGGGAACCTGTCCGTCGAGGCCGGCACCCACCGCCTGGTGCGCATCTCGCCGTTCGACAACCAGGGCCGCAGGCAGACGTCGTTCGCGGCGGTCGAGGTGATCCCGCTCATCGAGCAGACCGACCACATCGACATCCCGGACTCCGAGCTGAAGATCGACGTGTACCGCTCGTCGGGCCCTGGTGGTCAGTCCGTGAACACCACCGACTCCGCGGTGCGCATGACGCACATCCCCACCGGCGTCGTCGTCGCCATGCAGAACGAGAAGTCGCAGATCCAGAACCGCGCAGCCGCCTACCGGGTGCTCCAGTCGCGCCTGCTGCTCCTGCGCAAGGCGGAGGAGGCGGCCACGCGGAAGGAGATGGCCGGCGACATCAAGGCCAGCTGGGGCGACCAGATGCGCTCCTACGTGCTGCAGCCGTACCAGATGGTCAAGGACCTGCGTACTGAGCACGAGTCGGGCAACCCGCAGGCGGTGTTCGACGGCGCCATCGACGACTTCATCGAGGCCGGCATCCGCTGGCGCCGGGGCACCTCGCCGAACTGAGCGATCCGGCCGGCGGCCTCAACCTGGGTGGAATGCCATTTCCGGCCCGGTTTGCCCGGTATTTTGCGCAGGCCATGGGCAACCGGGTGAGTGCCGTCGGCGTGTCTCCCCGACACGCCACCACTTCACCCCCCTAGTCTCGGGCTCGTGATCAGGTTCGAGAACGTGTCGAAGGTCTACGCGCGCGGTGCCCGACCTGCCCTCGACCAGGTCTCCGTGGACGTCGAGCGTGGTGAGTTCGTGTTCCTCGTGGGGGCCTCGGGCTCAGGCAAGTCGACGTTCCTGTCGCTGGTGCTGCGTGAGCAGCGGCCCACGCGCGGCCGCGTCTACGTGGCTGGCAGGGACGTGGCGAACCTCTCCGGGTGGCGGGTGCCGACGCTGCGCCGTCAGCTCGGCGTGGTGTTCCAGGACTTCCGGCTGCTCCAGAACAAGACGGTCCACGAGAACGTGGCGTTCGCCCTGCAGGTGATCGGCAAGCCCCGCCACGTCATCCGGGACACCGTGCCGGAGGTGCTGGACATGGTGGGCCTCGCGGGCAAGGGCAAGCGGATGCCGACGGAGCTGTCGGGCGGTGAGCAGCAGCGCGCCGCGATCGCCCGCGCCATCGTGAACCGGCCGCAGATCCTCCTGGCCGACGAACCGACGGGCAACCTCGACCCCACCACCTCGCTGGGGATCATGCGCCTGCTGGACCGCATCAACCGGACGGGCACCACGGTGGTCATGGCCACGCACGACGACGAGATAGTCAACGAGATGCGGCGCCGTGTGGTCGAGCTGTCCGACGGCGTCGTCATCCGTGACGAGGCCCGCGGCGGCTACGGCGAGCGCGAGGCGATCCTGCCCGACGTCGGCGCGTCGCCGGTGCTCGACGCACCGGGCAGCGGCACCCGCGCGCCGGTCCAGACGGTGCGGGGGGGCTGACCGTGCGCTTCCAGTTCGTGCTGGGCGAGGTCCTCTCAGGCCTGCGCCGGAACACCACGATGGTCGTGGCCGTGGTGCTCGTGACCTTCGTCTCGCTGACGTTCGTCGGTGCCGCCGCGCTCCTCCAGGCCCAGATCGGCAAGCTCAAGGACGACTGGTACGACCTCGTCGAGGTCTCCGTGTTCCTCTGCCCGCGGGGTTCGATGTCGCCGACGTGCGCCACCGGCGAGGCCACCCAGCAGCAGATCGACGCCATCCGGCAGGTCATCGACACCGAGCTGTCCAGCGAGGTCAGCAAGGTCTACGTCGAGACGAAGGCCCAGGCGTTCGACGCCTTCAACGAGCGCTACCCCGACGGCTACCAGGGCACCCAGCTGACGGAGGAGGACATGCAGGCCTCCCTGCGCCTCAAGCTGACCGACGCCGAGCAGTTCGCCGTGGTCAGCGACGTGCTCTCCGGACGCGACGGCGTGGAGGTCGTGGAGGACCAGCGCGCCGTCTTCGAACCCTTGTTCCGCACGCTCAACGTCGCCACCCTCCTCGCGGCAGGGCTGGCAGGCGTCATGCTCCTGGCCGCGGTGCTCCTGATCACCACCACCATCCGGCTGAGTGCTGTCTCTCGGCGCAAGGAGACCGAGATCATGCGCCTGGTGGGCGCGTCCAACCTGTTCATCCAGCTCCCGTTCCTGCTGGAGGGGGCGCTGGCCGCCGTGCTGGGCTCGCTCCTCGCCGGCGGTGGGCTGTGGCTGGCGGTGCGGTTCATGGTCAGCGACTGGCTCGAACGGTCGGTCGACTGGGTGGCCTACGTCTCCGAGGTCGACGTGCTCCGCGTCGCGCCCCTGCTCGTGGTCATGGCCGTCGCACTGGCCGCGCTCTCGTCCTTCTTCACCCTGAACCGGTACACGAGGATCTGATGTTCACTCCCCGAAACCTGCCCTCAAGGGTCCGTGGTCGCGGGCCGCTCGCCGCCGCGCTCACGATCGTCCTCCTGCTGGGCGGCGCGACCGCCGTCCACGCCGACGACCTGGACGATCGCCGCGCCGCCGCGGAGCGCGAGCAGCAGGCCAAGGAGGACGAACGCGAGAGCCTGGAGGCCGAGCTCGAGCACACGGACTCCCAGCTGGCCGATGCGGTGCTCGAGCTGAACCAGGTCGAGGGTCGGCTGCCCGTGGCCGAGGCCGAGCTGGCCGTCGCGGAGGCCGAGCTGGAGCGGGCGGAGCGGGAGGCGGCGATCCTCGCGCAGCGCCTGGCCGACGCCGAGCGCGAAGAGGAAAAGGTCAGCCAGCAGCTCGAGGACGGCTCCGGCAAGGTCGACGATGCGCGCGCCGACATCGCGCAGATGGCGCGCGAGGAGTTCCGGGGCTCGGGCGACAACTCCACGATCGGGCTCTTGACCGGTGCGCAGAGCACCGAGGAGTTCATCGACGGGTACTCGGTGTCGTCGTCGGCCGCGAGGATCCGTGCGCGGACGCTCGCCGAGCTGCAGGACGCCGAGGCGACTGCCCGCAACCTGGAGGCGCGGCTGTCGGCCATCCGCGAGATCGTCACGGAGCTCAAGCGCCTGGCTGACGAGAACGTGCAGTCCAAGGAGCAGGCCAAGCAGGCCGCGGTGGAGCGCAAGGCGGAGATCGAGCGCCTGATCGCGGAGCAGGAGCGGCTCAAGGACCGCATCGAGCAGCGCAAGCACGTAGCGGTGCAGAACATGCAGGACAACGAGCAGGAGCTCAGCTCCATCGAGTCCGATCTGAAGAGCATCATCCGCAAGCAGAAGGAGCGCGACCAGCAGCTGGCCCAGGAGCAGGCGGAGCGCGAGGCACAGGAGAACGCCGCGGGCGGCGGATCGTCCGGCGGCGGCTCGTCGGGCGGAGGCAGTGCCGGTGGTGGCAGCGGGGGTGGTGGCAGCGCGGGGACCGTGTCGTTCCTCGGCTACCCGACGGCGAGCCCGCACATCACCTCCTCGTACGGCATGCGGTTCCACCCCGTGCTGCAGTACTCCCGCCTGCACGCGGGCACCGACTTCCGCGCGTACTGCGGCACGCCGATCCTGGCCGCCGCTGACGGCACCGTCCTCTACGCGCGGACCCTGGCGGGCCTTGGCAACCAGGTGCTGATCAACCACGGCTACTCGTCGGGCGGCAGCAGCGTGATGACGAGTGCGAACCACCTCACCTCGTTCGCCGTCTCGTCGGGCCAGCGGGTCTCACGCGGACAGGTGATCGGATACTCGGGGACCACCGGCACGTCCACGGCCTGCCACCTGCACTTCGAGGTGTACATCAACGGTTCGACCGTTGACCCGATGAGCTGGCTGTAAAAGCCTGGTCCACCGAGGCCGGGTGCGTAAACTGGGACGTCGCGCTGCCCGCACGGGGCACGGCGCACCAGCAGATCCCGGAGGGAGACCATGGCCAAGAAGGACGATCCGCGCAAGATCGTGGCGAACAACAAGAAGGCCCGTCATGACTACGTGATCGAGGACGTCTTCGAGGCCGGGCTCGTGCTCTCGGGCACCGAGGTCAAGGCGCTGCGGATGGGGCGGGCGTCGCTCACCGACGGCTACGCCAACATCGACCGTGGCGAGGCGTGGCTCGAGAACGTACACATTCCCGCGTACTTCCAGGGTACGTGGAACAACCACGCCCCCCGCCGTCGGCGCAAGCTGCTGCTGCACCGCGAGGAGATCCTCCGGCTGGAGTCGAAGTCTCGGGAGAAGGGGCACACCCTGATCCCGCTGTCGCTGTACTTCCTGGACGGTCGGGCCAAGGTCGAGATCGCCCTGGCGCGCGGCAAGAAGGAGTACGACAAGCGGCAGACCCTCCGCGAGCAGCAGGACATGCGCGAAGCGCAGCGCGCGATGCGGCAGAAGGAGATGCGCTGACCGGTCCGGGCCGACGGCGCCCGGCCGGGCCGGTGGAGCCCGGCCGACTGTAACGGAAATAACGTTCCCGTCTGCGGCGTTGTCGCGTAGGCTGGAGATGTTCCGCACGGGCGTAGCCCGGATGGGACGGTTGACAACAACATAGGGGCTGATCGGTTTCGACGGTGGTCGTGCTTCGAGGAGAAGCGGGCCGAGGATGCAGACTTATCTCGTAAACGATGTCTGCAAACACATAGTTGCCGATAACTCGCGCAACGAGTTCGCCCTCGCCGCCTGAGCGAGCCCGAACTCCGTCGGCCTGGGAAATGCTTCCGTCCCAGTAGCCGGCGTCATCTAGGAAGCCACTGCTCGTAGCTCTCGTCATCGGGGCTGCGGGAACACTCAGATGACTGGGCCTGTCCGCGAACGTGTCTGCGCGAGTGCGGGGGCCGAGAAAATCCATAGCAGACTGCGCCCGGAGAAGTACTCGAAAAGCGTCACCGGACCCGGGTTCGATTCCCGGCAGCTCCACCCCTGTGTGCAGGCCCGCCTCTTCGGAGGCGGGCCTGTTGTCGTGTGCGGGCGCCCTGACTTCTCGCGCCTTCCTGGAGCCCCTGTCGCGGCTCTCCGCGGCTTACTTCTTCGACAGGTCCGAGACCGGCACGGCCACCTCTCGTGACCGCAGGACACCCGCGACCACCAGCACGGCCTCCTTGCCCGCCCACCCGGGTCGCACGGTCTTCACGATGCCCTCCGTGCCGCGCTCCGTGCTCGATACCCCGGTGACTCTCACCATGACGCCTGTCGCGATGCCGTCGCCCACAGCCTTCTTCTTTCTGTCGTCAGTTCGGGCCGGGCCGATCAGCTCGCATTTGTCTGATGATCGCTCAACTCGTTGGGGGAGAGAGCCTGTCAGTGGTTTGTTGGCGCGTCAAGATAAATGGCGTGGGTAAAAGTTGGCATTCATCGCTCGTTTACGCCTGTGCATTTTCTTGCCCGCCAGGTGGCATTGATGCAATTCTCTGACTCGCCTGCAATCTGTCGCTATTGTCTTGATTGTCGCGACAGTTGGAACCGCGGGGCTACTCGACGTCGCGCAGCGCCGACTGGACGGCGACCCTGTCGGCGCCGTACCTGTCGTCGGCGTAGCTCTGGATGCTGCCGTCGTCGTAGACGACCGTCACCCAGACGTAGCCGTTCTCGGACCAGCCGCCGAGCCCGCCGAGGTCGGTGAACACCTCGTCCTGAAGCTCCTGTGTCTCGGACTCCGACAGGTCTCGGCCGACCGCCCCGGCGTTGTCCGGATCGAGCCGGGGGTCGTCGGAAGGTGCGGTCGGATCCGTCGGCGCGGAGGTCGCCTCCGTGAGCCGGAAGGTCTCGCCGTCCCAGGTGCCCTCAACCGTGTACTCGCCCCAGATGGTGCCCTGCGCCGAGTCGGCCTCGACCGCGTTCCAGTCCCATCCGGTGATCTCCGGGCCGCCGCACTGGGGCGGGAATGATTCGGCGACCCCGCCCAGGCAGAGCTCGGGCGGGCCGTCGTTCTCCTGGAGGACCGTCGCGACGGCGGTCACCAGGCCCGGAGCCGCCGGGGCGGGCGGCGCGGTCGCCATCGATCCGTCCTTGGGTTCGTGATCGGCCGACGCCGAGCCGGCCGCCTCGGCGCATGCGCAGAGGCCGAGCAGCAGGGCACCGGCCAGCCCGGTGCCGAGGAGCCGGCCTGGTGCTCGTAGCGGTTTCATGCCTGGCATCTGTCATCACGACGACGACGCTTGCATGGTCGCTGAGCTTGCTGTGCGGCGGGCTTGCCTCGGTCGCTGGGGTTGCCGGGGTCGCTGGGGGCGCCGGGGTCGAAGCGCGGCTGACGCCTCGTGGCGGCCGCATGGTGGCGTCCTGCGGTCGGTTCTGCTGTCGGCAGATCGGGTTCGTTCGACGCGCGGTGCGAACAGGTGTGCCATATGGTGGTGGCATGACTTCAGCGATGGGTGCACCTCGGGTGGGCGACCGGCCTCCCGGGTCCGTGCTGCCCACCGCCGACGGGGCGGTCGTGCGTGCGGCGGACGTCCGGGCGCTGCGCGAGCTGCTGGCGGGCATGGTCCTGCCAGGCGGTACCGACACGGACGTGTCGAAGCGGGTGCAGGCGCAGTGGGTGGACCTGCTCGGTGAGCTGGAGGCGGTGAAGAACACCGTGGCCGCGGTCCAGGGCCGACTGGCGGTGGCGTTGGACGAGGCCACCCGGTCCGAGGAGGCCGCGCAGGGCCTCCGGGCCGAGCGGCGAGGCCGTGGGGTGCCGAACCAGGTCGGTGCGGCGATGCAGGTCAGCCCCCACGCGGGCGGGGCGTTCCTGGGTACGGCTCGGGCGTGGGTCACGCAGATGCCGCACACCTTCGACGCCCTACGCACGGGTGTCCTGTCGCAGTGGCGGGCGACGCTCCTGGTGCGCGAGACGTCACATCTGACGGCGGAGCATCGGGCTCGGATCGATGAGGAGCTCTGCGGGCCCGCGAACCTGGCGGTCCTGGCCGGGATGGGTACCAAGCGGCTGGTCGCGCGGATCAAGGAGCTCGCCGGACAGTTCGACGTGCACGCGTGCGTGAAGCGGAACGCGAAGGCCGTCACGGAGCGGCGCGTGTCAGTGCGTCCGGCACCTGATCTGATGGTCTACCTGACCGCGCTGGTCCCGATGGCGCAAGGGGTGCAGGCCTACGCCCAGCTCACCGCGCACGCCAAGGCGACCAAGGCCACGGGGGATGAGCGGGGTGCGGGGCAGATCATGGCCGACACCCTGATCGAGCGGGTCACCGGCCGGGAACCCGGCACGGCCGACGAGGCGCCGGTGACGATCAACCTGTTGGTCTCGGACCAGACGCTGCTCGCCGGTGGTGACGAGCCTGCCGTGGTGCCGGAGGGCATGCCAGGGGGTGCGGGCACGGTCCCGGCCCCGGTGGCACGCAATCTCGTGGCGCACGGGATCGACGCGGACGCCGCCTGGCTCCGTGCGATCTACGTCGACCCGCACGGGCGTTTGCTGGCGACGACGTCAGTGTCACGGTTCCACCCGCAGGGCCTGGCCGTGCTGCTGCGTGCCCGGGAGCAGGGCATCTGTGCGTCGTCGTGGTGTGATGCGCCGGTGCGGCACCTCGACCACATCACGCCGCACGCGCAGGGCGGCGAGACCAGCCTGGCCAATGGTCAGGGCCTGTGTGCGCGGTGCAATCACGCGAAGCAGGCACCCGGCTGGCGGCAGAAGACCACTGAGGTCGACGGCCGGCACGGTGTGGAGACGATCACCCCCACCGGGCACAGCCACGTCTCCGTAGCGCCCGCACCACCCGAACCGGCCCGCGAGACCCCACCGGGGTGGACCCCGGCGGTCGGTATGGGCTCACCCGGCAACGGTCGCCTCCCGCGTAGTCGGTACTCGATCGGGTGCCATACCGGACCCCGCAACACCGCCATCGCCTACCGGCCGCCTGGGCGATGTGGGCCGGCCCGAACCAGGCACCGGCAGCGGTCCCGGGCCGATCTCGCCTGGGCGCATATACCTGAGCCGGCTACCGCCGCGAGCTGACCCTCGCGGCGGCCATCGGCCTGCTCGGACGCCCCCACAGCCACGCCGCTCGACGTCGACGCACGTGCGAGGCACACTGACAACGGCGCGGACACCGGAGTCCGTGAGCCAGAGCGGAAGGGCACCACATGGCCGACTACGCGGACGTCTACCGGCGCAGCCTCGACGACCCCGAGGGGTTCTGGGGTGAGCAAGCCGCTCTCGTCTCCTGGTTCCGCAAGCCCACCCGCGTGCTCGACGGCGACAGTCCGCCCTTCTACCGCTGGTTCCCCGACGGCAGGCTCAACACCTGCTACAACGCGCTGGACCGGCACGTCATCGCCGGTCGCGGGGACCAGGCGGCGCTGATCTACGACAGCCCGGTCACCGGCACCTCCTCGACCATCACGTACGCGACGCTGCTGCAGGACGTCGCCGCGTTCGCCGGCGGCCTGCGCGACCTCGGCGTCGGGCCGGGCGACCGCGTGGTGCTCTACCTGCCGATGGTGCCGGAGGCGGTCGTCGCGATGCTGGCCTGCGCGCGGCTGGGCGCCGTGCACTCGGTGGTGTTCGGCGGGTTCGCCGCGAACGAGGTCGCCCTGCGCATCGACGACGCCCAGCCGAAGGTGGTCGTGTCGGCGTCGTGCGGCGTCGAGCCCACGCGGGTCGTCGAGTACAAGCCGCTGCTCGACAAGGCGCTCGAGCTGGCCGACCACGAGCCGGCGTCGTGCGTGGTGCTGCAGCGGCCGCAGGCCATCGCGACGCTGGTCGAGGGGCGGGACCTGGACTGGGACACCGTCCTGCAGGCCGGGCGGACCAATCCGGCGCCGTGCGCCGAGGTCGCGGCGACCGACCCGCTCTACATCCTGTACACGTCGGGGACCACGGGAAAGCCCAAGGGGATCCTGCGCGACAACGGCGGCCACGCCGTCGCCCTGGCCTGGTCCATGCGCAACGTCTACGACATCGGGCCCGGTCAGGTCTGGTGGACGGCGTCCGACGTCGGCTGGGTGGTCGGCCACTCGTACATCGTCTACGGACCGCTGATCGCCGGCGCCACCTCCGTGCTGTACGAGGGCAAACCGGTGGGTACGCCGGACGCCGGGGCGTTCTGGCGGGTGGTCGCCGAGCACGGCGTCGAGGCCCTGTTCACCGCACCGACCGCGATCCGTGCGATCAAGAAGGAGGACCCGGAGGGGATCCTCCTGGCCGAGCACGACACGTCGTCCCTGCGGCACCTGTTCCTGGCGGGGGAGCGCCTCGACCCCGGCACCTACGAGTGGGCGGGACGAGCGCTCGGGGTGCCCGTGATCGACCACTGGTGGCAGACCGAGACGGGGTGGGCCGTCGTCGCCAACCTGCGTGGGCTGGACCCGATGCCGACCCGGCCGGGCTCGCCGTCGGTTCCCGTGCCCGGCTTCGACGTGCAGGTGCTGCTCCCGGACGGCACGGTCGCCGGTCCGGGACAGGAGGGCAGCCTCGCGATCCGGCTGCCGCTGCCGCCCGGCACCCTGCAGACGCTGTGGCGCGACGACGAGCGGTACGTGTCCTCGTACCTCGCGGCCTACGACGGGTACTACCTCTCCGGCGACGGCGGCTACATCGACGACGACGGGTACGTCTACGTCATGGGTCGCACCGACGACGTCATCAACGTCGCCGGGCACCGCCTGTCCACCGGGGCGATCGAGGGTGTGCTCGCGGCCCACCCCGCCGTGGCGGAGTGCGCGGTGATCGGGGCCGCCGACCCGCTCAAGGGCCAGGTACCGCGCGGGCTCGTGGTGCTCAAGGCCGGCGTCGACCCGAGTGGTGTCGCCGCGGAGCTCGTCGCGGCGGTGCGCGAGAAGATCGGCCCGGTTGCGGCGTTCAAGGACGTCCAGGTCGTCGCCGGCCTGCCGAAGACCCGCTCGGGCAAGATCCTGCGTCGCACCATGCGTCAGCTGGCCGACGGCGAGCACCCGCAGGTGCCGTCCACGATCGAGGACCCGGCGGTGCTGGAGGCCCTGGAGCCCGTGCTGCGACGGGAGTGACATCTGTCATGCGCCGACCGTGTGTTCCTCCGCCGGACCGATGACTCGGTGACACTTACCGGCGCGCGTGCGCCGGCCGAGGGTGGGTCCATGAAGCGAATCCACTTCAGGTCCCCACATCCGATCCCGACCCGCGCGCCGCGGCACGGCGCACCCGACGGCGAGCGGCGCCGCCGTCGGCCACGAGTGCGCGGTCGGGGCGCGGCCCTGCTGGCGGTGCTGGGCCTGGTGGGTGCGCTCGCGGCACCCGCGGCGGCCGACGTCCGGCCGGACGACGCCGGTAGCGAGCCCACCACGCGGGTGGAGTGGGGTCCGTGCCCCGCTGACGTCGCGACGGAGGCCGCACCCTACGTCCTGACCTGTGCCAAGGTGCCCGTGCCGCTGGACTACTCCGACCCCGGCGGCGAGCAGATCGAGCTCCAGATCTCCCGCATGGCCAGCGACAACCCCGCCGAGCGGCGCGGCGTGCTCCTGCTCAACCCGGGCGGCCCGGGCGGTTCCGGGCTCACGCAGTCCTCGCTCCTGATGTCGAGAGGGCTGCCCGACAGCGTGCTGGACGCCTACGACCTGATCGGCATGGACACCCGCGGGGTCGGCCACTCGACCCGGATCGACTGCGGGTTCACCATCGGCGGCGAATACTTCGGCAACGTCCCGCCGTACGCGGTCGACGACGCGGCGGTCGTCCAGCGGGCGAAGGTCGTCGAGGCCGCGGCCGAGCAGTGTGCCGCCAACGACGAGAACGGTCTGCTCCGCCACGTGTCGACGGCGAACATGGCCCGTGACCTGGACAGCGTCCGGGCGGCGCTGGGCGAGGAGAAAGCCAGCTTCCTTGGCTACTCCTACGGTTCCGCGCTGGGCGCCGCGTACGCGTCGATGTTTCCCGAGACGGTCGACCGGGTGGTGCTCGACAGCAACGTGGGCGACACGCACCTCAACCAGGAAGGGCTGCGCAGGTTCGCTCAGGGGGTGGAGCAGACGTTTCCCGACTTCGCGAAGTGGGCGGCCAAGCGGCACACCGCCTACGGGCTGGGCCGGACGCCGGCACAGGTGCGTGCCAACTACTTCGAGACCGCCGAGCGGCTGGACCGCGACCCCGTGCAGGGGGTCGACGGCGGTCTGTTCCGCCAGGTCGTCTTCGGAGGGCTCTACAGCGAGCTGACCTACGGCCGGACGGCGCAGCTCTGGCAGTCGCTGCTGGGCGGCGACGCCGCCGGCGTCCAGCGCCTGCTGGACGACAACCTCCTCGACGGCGTCCTGTCGGACGGTGCCGCGCCGACCGCCGCCGCGCAGGACGGCGCGACGGCCGACGAGGTGTCGCCGCTCTCCAACGCCCTGTCGGTGTTCCTCGCCACGACCTGCAACGACGTCGAGTGGCCCGAGGACGTCGACGCCTACCGCAAGGCCGTGGCGGAGGACCGCAAGAAGTTCCCGATGTTCGGCGCGGCGTCGGCCAACATCCTGCCCTGCGCCTACTGGTCCGAGCCGATCGAGCCGCCCGTGCAGATCACCGACGAGGGGCCGACCAACGTCCTGATCCTGCAGAACCGGCGTGACCCGGTCACCCCGCTGGCCGGTGGCGAGCTGCTGCGGGAGAAGTTCGGTGACCGGTCCCGGCTCGTGACCGTCGACGCCAGCGGCCACGGCGTGTACGCGCTCGGCAACAACGCGTGCGCCCTGAACGTCGGCACGACCTACCTGGTCGAGGGCGAGATGCCGAAGCGCGACGTCTCCTGCCGAGCGGGCTGACGGCACAGGGGCAGCGGGAGCGCGTGGTCCTCGGGGACCGCGCGCTCCCGCCGCGCTAGGGTGTCGCCGTGCAACACCCCGGAGACCTTGGCCTCGTCCCCGAGCCTGCGTCGACGCAGCTGCCGGGCGGCTCGGTGCTGATCGAGGACGGCGCGCGGGTCGGGACCGACCCCGCGCTGCGGCCCGCCGCACGCTGGTGGCGCCGCGTCACGGAGGATGCCTTCGGCCTCGACCTGGTTCCCTCGGCGATCGACCGCGGGTCCGGCCCTTCGACTGGCTCAGGACAGCGTGTCGTCTTCGGCCTCGCCGCCGACCTGCCGGCCGGCGGCTACCGCATCGCGGTGTGCCCGGCGGTGCGAGGGCCTGAGCCCGCCGGTCCGGTGGCCGGCCTGGTGCGGGTCGAGGCAGCGGACCTCGCCGGCGCACATGCCGCCGCCCAGACCCTGCGTCAGCTCGCCGGTCCGGCGGCCTACCGCCGCAGCGGCACCGGCCCGCTCGCGCTGCCGGCAGTGCGCATCGAGGATCACCCCCGCTTCGAGTGGCGGGGCGTGCTGCTCGACGTCGCACGCCATTTCCTGCCGAAGCACGACGTGCTCCGGTTCATCGACCTCGCCGCCGCCCACCGGCTGAACGTGCTGCAGCTGCACCTCACCGACGACCAGGGCTGGCGCATGCAGATCGACCGCTACCCGGAGCTGACCCGGACCGGCGCGTGGCGCCGCGAGTCGACGGTCGGGACCTGGCGTACCGGTTCGCGGGACGGGCGTCCGCACGGCGGTTTCTACACGCAGGACGACCTCCGCGAGATCGTCGCCTTCGCCCGCGACCGGGGCGTCACCGTGGTCCCGGAGATCGACGTCCCCGGCCACGTCGAGGCGGCCGTCGCCGCCTACCCGGAGCTCGGCACGCGCAAGGACCGCAGCGGAGTCCGCACGACGTGGGGCATCAGCCAGGACGTGCTCGACCCGTCGGAGGGGTCGCTCGCGTTCTTCCGGCACGTGCTGGACGAGGTCTTCGACGTCTTCGACACGCCATGGATCGGCCTCGGCGGCGACGAGGTGCCCCCCACCCTGTGGCGCGATGCGCCTCACATCGTCGAGCGCGCCCGGTCGCTGGGCCTGTTCGGCGCCGACCGGTCCACCCCGGACGTCGGCCAGCTGCACGGCTGGTTCGTCGCTCGCCTCGCGGAGCACGTGTCCGACGCCGGCCGCCGTGCCGTGGTCTGGGACGAGGCGATGTCGCCGATGCTGCCGCGCGACGCGATAGTGACGTCCTGGCGCGGCTACGCCCAGGGTGCGGCCGCGCTCGAGTCCGGGTACGACGTTGTCATGGCACCAGAGCAGGTCGTGTACCTCGACCACCGCGCCGGTGAGCATCCGGCGGAACCGATCCCGGTCGGTTTCCTCCGCACGGTAGAGGACGTGTACGGCTTCGAGCCGCTCCCCGCTCCGTTGGCCGAGCGCGTCGGGAACCGGGTCTCCACCGTGCCCGGGCGGCTGCTCGGGGCCCAGGCGCAGGTCTGGACCGAGCACCTCGACAGCGCGCGGCGCGTCGACTACGCGACCTTTCCCCGGCTGGCGGCGTTCGCCGAGGTCGCGTGGTCGCAGCAGGCCGACCGGACGCCGGGGTCCGCCGCGTCGAAGCAGTTCCTGGACCGCCTGGCGCGGCAGCACCTGCCCCGCCTCGACGCGTACGGCGTCGAGTACCGGCCGCTCGCCGGGCCGCACCCGTGGCAGACCCGCCCCGGTATCCAGGGCTACCCCCGCGACCTGGCGGCGGAGACCGCCGTCGGTGGCTGGGCAGGGATCGGCGGCTGGCGCGAGGACGGCGGCGTCGAGAACCGGCCCACCGAGACAGACACCGCCACCGAGACCTCGGAGAGTGACGCATGACCGGGACGATCCTGATCCGCGGCGCCCGGGTGCCGCAGCCCGACGGCACCCTGTCCGAGCCGGTGGACCTGCACGTCGCGCGCGGCAGGGTCGCCGCGATCACCCGGTCGGGTGACCGCCCCGCCGTCGGGCAGGACGTCCTCGAGCCCGACGTCCGGACGCTCGACGCGCAGGGCCGGGTGGCGATGCCAGGGTTCGTGGACGCGCACACGCACGCCGAAGCCGCCGTCTTCGAGCCGGACGTGCAGCTCGCCATGCTGCGCCAGGGCATCACGACCGTCGTGACGGGACAGGACGGCGTCTCCTTCGCCCCCACCGACCGCGCGAGCTACGACTGGGCGAGCACGTACTTCGCCGCGATCGACGGTACGCACCCCACGTTCACGGGCGGCTCCGTCGGCGAGCTGCTCAGCACCTACCACCGCACGGTCCCCGTGAACGTCGCGTACCTCGCCCCGCACGGCACCCTGCGGTACCGCGTCCTCGGGGGCGCGCAGCGTCCGGCGTCGGACGAGGAGCTGGCGGCGATGGTGGGCCTGCTGGAACAGGCCCTGGACGACGGCGCCTGTGGGCTCTCGACCGGTCTCGAGTACGTGCCCGCCGCCTACGCCGACGAGCGGGAGCTCGTGGCGCTCGCGAAGGCCGTGGCTGTGCGCGGCCTGCCCCACGTGAGCCACATGCGTGGCTACGAGGACCGCGGCGTCGAGGCGCTCGACGAGCTGATGCGGGTCGCGCGGGCGTCCGGCGTCGCGACGCACGTCTCCCACCTGCACGGCCCCGCGGACGAGCTGCTGGCCAGCGTCGGAGCGGCGCGCGCCGGGGGGCACGACGTCACCTACGACTCCTACCCGTACCTGCGCGGATGTTCCATCCTGTCGATGGTCACCCTGCCGACGTGGCTGCCGCTGGCCGACGCCGCCGCGACCATCGACGCCCTGCGCGACCCCGCGACGGCCGCCCGCCTGGGCGAGCACTTCGCCGGCCTGACCGAGCTCTGGCCGCGCATCACGTTCGCGTCCGTCCCCGGGATGGAGTGGGCGGAGGGCATGACCCTGCCCGACGTCGCCGCGCGGCTCGGGCGCTCGGCCCCCGACACGGTGGCCGAGGTGCTCACGACGACGGCGCTGCGCGCGAGCTGCGTGTTCGCGCAGCCGCCGACCAACTCACCCGAGTCCGTCCGCGCGCTGGCCGGGTACGAGGCGCACCTGACGGGCTCGGACGCCATCTACGGGGGCGGACGGCCGCACCCGCGCGGCTGGGGCGCCTTCGCCCGGCTGCTCGACGAGCACGTGCGCCACGGTTCATGGACCTGGTGGGACGCGGCCGAGCACCTGTCGGCCCGCGCCGCGCGCCGGTTCGCGCTGGCGGACCGCGGGGAGATCGTGCCGGGTGGCGTCGCGGACATCGCGCTCGTCGACCCCGACCAGGTCCGCGACGATGCGACCTACGAGGAGCCACGCACGCCGGCGTCGGGCATCGAGGACGTGCTCGTCGGCGGGGTGCCGGTGCTGGCGGCCGGAAGGCTCACCGGTGCGACGCCGGGGCGCGGCCTGCGCCCGGCAGCGGCCGGATCCGCCGCCCGGACCGCGGGCTGACGGCGGCACGTGCGCGCAGGGCCGGGGACACGGCAGGATGTGGGTGTGCTGCGCATCGACGACCCCACGTTCACCTGGCCCCTGCTGACCCTCGACGAAGCGGCGCTGGACCACAACATCGCGACAGTGGCGCGCGTGCTCGCCGAGGGCGGGGTGGAGCACGCGCCGCACGTGAAGACCCACATGTCCCGCGAGATCTGGGAGCGGCAGGTCGCCGCGGGGGCGTGGGGCGCCACCGTCGCGACGCCCGCGCAGCTCCGGACGGCGCTCGGCTGGGGCGTCCCGGGTGCCGGACGGCGCGTCTTCCTCGCCAACGAGCTGGTCGACCCGCGCGACGTCGCCTGGCTGCGCGCGGCTCTGACCGACGGCACCGCGGACCGCGCTGCCGACGAGGTCTGGGTCTACGTGGACTCCGCCACGGGCATCGACCTGCTCGCAGCGGGTTTCGCCGGCGCGGCGCCCGAGGACGCCGCGCGCCTCGGCGTGCTCGTGGAGCTCGGCGTGCCCGGGGGCCGGACCGGGGTGCGCACGGTGTCCGACGCGGTGGCCCTCGCCGGCCGGGTGCACGACGCCGGCCTGCGGCTGGTCGGCGTCGCCGGTTACGAAGGGCCGGTGGCGGGTGGCACCAGCGCCGACGAGCTGGCCGCCGTCGGCCGGTGGTGCGACCAGCTGCGCGAGGTGGGGGCCGGGATCGCCGGGCTCGTGGCCGGGCCGGTCGTGCTGAGCGCGGGCGGCAGCGCGTTCGCCGACGTCGTCACCCGGCGTCTGGCCGTGCCGGTCCAGGACGCGGCGGGCGAGACCGTGCCGACCCGGGCGGTCGTGCGGTCCGGCGCGTACGTGACGCACGACCACGGGCACTACCTGCGTACCGACCCGTGGACGCGGCTGGGTGCGCCGGCGCTGCGCCCCGCGATCATGGTCTGGGCCGCCGTGCTGTCCGCGCCGGAGCCCGGCCTCGTCATCTGCGGCATGGGGCGCAGGGACGTGTCGTTCGACATCGACCTGCCGACGCCGCTCGTCGTGCGCTCCGTCGACGCGGCGGGCCGCCTGGGCGCGGCCCGCGAGCTGACCGGCGTGCGCGTGACCGCGCTCAACGACCAGCACGCCTACCTCGCCGTCGAGCCCGTGAGCGACGGTCTGCTGCAGCCGGGTGACGTGATCGGGTTCGGCATCTCGCACCCTTGCACCACCTTCGACAAGTACCGCACCGCCCTGGTGACGCGCGGCGACGAGATCGCCGAGCAGGTCACGCTCGACTTCTGAGCCGGGCCGACCCACCTGACGTACCTGACCCACCGCACGACCCGAGCAAGGAGAACCGCATGACCGCGAAGACCGCCATCTCCACCCCGGACGCCCCGGCACCCGCATTCACGTTCCACCAGGGTGTTCGCAAGGGGCCGTTCGTCCAGGTCTCGGGGCAGGGGCCCACGGACCCGGCGACGGGGGAGTACGTCCACGTCGGCGACGTGGCCGCGCAGACCACGCGCACGCTGGAGAACGTGCGGGCGATCGTCGAGGCCGGCGGCGCGACGTTCGACGACGTCATGATGCTGCGCGTCTACCTCCTCAAGCGCGAGGACTTCGCGCCGATGAACGAGGCCTACGGCGAGTTCGTGACGAAGCACTGCCCGAGCGGCGTGCTGCCGAGCCGGACCACCGTGTTCGTGGGCCTGCCGCGCGAGGAGATGCTGGTCGAGATCGACGCGCTGGCGATCACCGACTGAGCGCGGCCGTACGGCCCGCGGCCCTGACTCGACGTACCAGGTACGCCGAGTCAGGGCCGCAGGCCGTCTCGGCGACCTACTCCGTGGCTGCCGGCTCGGGGGTGACCGCCGCCGGGCCGTCGGACCCGCTCTTGGCGATCTGCCTGCGCACGCCGACCACCACGAGCAGCACCAGCCCGCCCAGCGCGAGCCACGGGATGATCGCCCCGAGCACCAGGACGACCACGTTGAACGTGCTCACCAGGGCGCTCCAGCCCGCGGACAGGCCACCGAGGAAGCCGCCCGGCCGGGCCTGGGCCGCCGGGTTGCCTTCCGCGACGATCTCGACGTGCAGGGTGGACATCGCCACCTCGTCCGAGAGCCGGCTGCGCTCGGAGACCCGGGAGTCCAGCTCGGCCTGGCGCTCGGCGAGCTCAGCCTCGATCTCGATGAGGTCGGCGGTGCGGTCGGCGTCGGCCATGAGCTCGCGCAGCCGGTCGGTCGAGGTGCGCAGGGCCTCGATGCGGGCGTCGAGGTCCTGTGCTGTGCCGGTGACGTCCACCGTCTCGACGTGACGGTCGCGCACCTCGCCGAGCTTGTCGAGCGCGTCCAGCGTGGCCGAGACCCGGTCGGCGGGGATACGGAGGGTCATCGACGCGCTGCCGGGCTCGTCGTCGGTCCCGGCCCGCTCGTCGCGCGCCTCCACCCGGCCACCGGCCTTCTCGACGAGGTCCGCGATCTGCGCCGCCGCCTCGAACGGGTCCTCGACGGCGAGCGTCGCGTCGCCCGTGGTGATGAGCTCCCGGTTGATCGCTTCCTCAGGGGCCTCGGCGAGGCCGACGGCGCCCGCCGCGCCACTGACCGCGTCGGTCGAGCCCGGTGCTACCGCCTCGCTGCGCGCACCGTCGCTGTCGGTGGCCGACTCCGCTCCGCTGCCTGACTCGCTCGCGCCACCCCCGGAACAGGCCGCGAGAGTGACCGCGAGGGTCGCCCCGACGGCCGCTGCCAGGAGATGTCGGGCGAGTCGGCGAGCGGGCATGCCCACGTCCCCCCTGGCTGACCGGTTGCGCTTCATGGGACGAGCGTATGAGGCCGACAGGGCAGGAACCGACCCCACCTGAGAACTGTGATCCCTTTGTGAACTTGTGGGCCCGGTGACCCATTTTTTCATCGGTTTTGCGCTGTTTTTGATCACGCTGCGGTCACGCTGTGCCGATGACGCCGAGGTGCGGCAGTCTCGGATTCGTCAGGTACGTGAAGTAATCCGAAGACGGCGGCAGAGTGCGTTCGAAGCCCGGGAGCAACGTGACCCACGTAACAGTCTTGTTACGGGTCAATCCGGGCGATGGACAAGGACTCTGTTAAGGAGGTCTACTAACAAACATGGCGACGACGACAGAGCGGAACGGCACCGGGCGAGGGCTCGGCGCACGCTTGCGCGCGACGTCCAAGGTGCTCCCCGAGCACGCCAGGGCACACAACCGGTCCCTCGTGCTGCAGCATCTCTTCCACGAGGGACCCACCTCACGGGCCGACCTCGCCCGAGCGACCTCGCTCACCCGCGTCACCATCTCCGACCTGGTCTCGGTGCTCATCACCGAGGGCCTGGTGGAGGAGCTCGGTACGCGGCCCGGCCAGCGCGTCGGCAAGCCGGCGATCCTGGTGGGCCTGCGGACCGACGCCTACCAGATCGTGGCCGTCGACCTCACCGACCACGGCCGCATGCGCGGTGCCGTCCTCAGCCTGACCGGCGAGATCGTGGTGCGCCGTCAGCTCGACATCGACGGACGCACGGGCGACGAGCTGGTCGACCTGCTCACCCGCTTCATCCGTCGGCTCGTGGCCGCGGCGAACCACCCGGTGATCGGCGTCGGCGTCGGCTCGCCCGGCATCGTCGGCCTGGACGGGCGCGTGGTCGAGGCGCCCAACCGCGGGTGGTACGACGTGCCCCTCGCCGAGATCCTGGGCGATCGCATGGGCCTGCCCGTCCACGTGGCGAACGACGCCAACACGGCGGCGCTCGGCGAGTTCACCTACGGCGGCGGCAGCTCCGGCATGCTCGTGGTCACGGTCGGCGCGGGCGTCGGCGCGGGCGTCGTCGTCGACGGCGTGCGGGTGCACGGCCAGGGCGACGCCGCGGGCGAGATCGGCCACGTCACGGTGGTCGATCAGGGCGAGTGCGCCTGCGGCCGGACCGGCTGCCTCGAGACCGTCCTGTCCGTGCCGGCGCTGCGGCGCGCGGTCGCGGACAAGAGCCAAGAAGATTCCGACGCCGCACTGGCGTCGGCAGGCCGGGTGCTGGGTGTGACCCTCGCCCCGGTCGTCAGCGCGCTCAACCTCACGGAGGTGCTGCTGAGCGGTCCGCGTGACCTGCTCGACGGCCCCCTGCGCGAGGCTGCGCTGGACACCATCCGTCAGCGCACGATGCCGGCCATCAACTCGGGCCTGCAGCTGCGGATGGCCGCACTCGACGAGGACGTGGTGCTGGCGGGCGCCGCCGTCCTCGTGCTTTCCGCCCAGCTGGGGGTCTCGTGAGCATCGTTGCGCACGTGTCGGCGGCAGGCGTCACATCGAGCTTCCACTCGAGTCATCAGCACGTACCGCTTTTCATCAGGCACTGCGACGCACAGTCGTATCCCGGGAGGAACACACGTGAACAAGAACCGTCTCGTCGGCGCTGCGGCGTCGGCGATCACCCTGACTCTCGCGCTCAGCGCGTGCGGTAACGCGGGCGGCGCCGCGACCGCCGAGGAGACCGGCCCCGGCGAGGTCCGGGTCTGGCTCGTCGGCACCGACACGCCGCTCGAGGCACGCGACTACCTCAAGAAGACCTTCGAGGAGGAGAACCCCGGCAGCACCCTCGTCATCGAGGAGCAGGCCTGGGACGGCCTGGTCGACAAGTACACGACGGCGCTGGCCGGCTCGGACGCTCCCGACGTGGTCGAGATCGGCAACACCCAGGCCGCCGCGTTCACCTCGGCGGGCTACTTCCGCGAGATCACCGCGGACGAGTTCGAGTCCCTGGGCGGCGACGACCTGCTGCCCGGCTTCGTCGAGGCCGGTGACTGGGAGGGCAAGCACTACGCCCTGCCGTACTACTCGGGCTCGCGCGTCGTCTTCTACTCCGAGCAGGTCCTCGGCGACACCGAGGTGCCGGCCACGCTCGACGAGTACGTCGAGACCGCCGTCGACCTGAAGACCGACAAGCTGTCCGGCGTCTACTGGCCCGGCCAGGACTGGTACAACGCGCTGCCCTTCATCTGGGAGAACGGCGGCTACGTCGCCGAGCAGGCGGAGGACGGCACGTGGGACGCCGGATTCTCCTCCGAGGGTGGCCTCGCCGGCCTCGAGCAGATCCAGACGATCATGACCGAGGGCAACAACGCCCCGGCCGACGCCAACGAGACCGACCTGCAGGTGCCCTTCTGCGAGGGCAAGGTCGCCTTCCTCTCGGCGCCGAGCTGGATCCAGTGGTCCATCAACGCTCCGGAGGAGCCGGAGGACCCGGAGGGCGTGCCTGGCTGCGCCTCGACCTATGGCAAGGACCTCCAGGGCTACGCCCTGCCGGGCAAGGACGGCGGCACCGCGCAGGTGTTCGCCGGCGGCTCGAACATCGCCATCGCGCAGAAGGCGGCCCGTCCGGACCTCGCGATGAGCGCCTACGAGATCCTGCTCAGCGACGAGTACCAGACGATCCTCGCGGGTGCCGGCCTGTTCCCGGCCAAGACCTCGCTCTTCGAGGAGGTCGACCAGTCCACGTCGATCGGCAAGGCAGCCGCTGAGGCAGCCGCCAACGCCAAGCTCACGCCCGCTTCGCCGAAGTGGGCCGACGTCGAGTCGAAGATGATCCTGCAGACGGCCTTCACCAAGATCGCCTCCGGTGAGGACGTCAAGACGATCGCCGAGCAGCTCGACGCCGACATCGAGGAGATCCTCAACAGCTGAGCCTGACGAGGTCAGCAGAACTTCCCGTCCCGCCCGGCGCAGCCCCTTCAAAGCCCGGGCGGGACGGGACACCACTGCGCCCTGACGCCAGCGGCCGCCCTTCCGGCGGAGAGCTGCCGGACGCCCCTGAGGAAGACAGGACATGAGCTCGACACTTCTCGACCCAGTGGCGCCGCCGCGCCAAGAGATCCGGCAGAAGCGCCGGCCGCCCTACCTGCCCTGGCTCCTGCTCTCGGCGACGATGATCATCCTCGGTGTGATGACGGGGTACCCCGTCATCCGGCTGCTCGTCATGTCGTTCCAGGAGTACGAGCGCGCCCAGCTCATGGGCCTGCCCGCCGAGTGGGTCGGCTTCAGCAACTACGCGGCGGTACTGACCGACATCGAGGGCTTCTGGACCGTCCTGGCGCGCAGCTTCGCGCTCATGGTCGTCCTCGTCGTCACCACGATGGTGCTCGGCATGCTGGTGGCGCTGCTCATGATCCGCGTCGGCAAGGGGCTGCGGCTGCTGGTGTCCGTCGGCCTGCTGCTGGCCTGGGCCATGCCGCAGCTCGCGGCCACCACGGTGTGGGGCTGGGTCTTCGACACCCAGTACGGCGTGGTGAACAACCTGCTCACCGCGATCACCGGGGACCGGTGGTTCGGCCACTCCTGGCTGATCAACCCGTGGTCGTTCTACCTGATCCTGACCTTCATCATCGTGTGGGGTGCCGTGCCGTTCGTCGCGTTCACGCTGTACGCGGGCCTCACGCAGATCCCCGGAGAGGTGCTGGAGGCCGCGCAGCTCGACGGCGCCAGCGCGTACCAGCGCTTCCGCCTCATCCAGGTGCCCTACGTGCGCAGCATCATCACGGTGCTCGTGGTGCTGTCGATGATCTGGGACCTGAAGGTCTTCACGCAGGTGTTCGTGCTGCAGGACATCGGTGGCGACCGTGAGCTCACCAACACCATCGGTGTCTACATCTATCAGATGGGGATGGCCCAGGGGCACTACGGGATGGCGAGCGCGATCGGCGTCATCTTCGTGATCATCATGCTGGCCATCTCCTTCCCCTATGTGCGGCGCACGCTGCGGGAGGACGAATCGTGATCAAGATCCGCAAGCGCCTGGCCGACACCGGGTTCGGTGCCCTGGCCGTCGCCGTCTTCGTGTTCGCCGCCTTCCCCGTGTACTGGATGGTCAGCACGTCGTTCCTGCCGAACAACCGGATCCGTGGCGAGAACCTGGCGTTCTTCCCGACTCCGGACCTGTTCACCCTGGACAACTACCGCGCGGCGATGTTCGGCGAGACGCGGGCGCCGTTCCCGCCGGCCGTCCTGAACTCGATCAGCGTCACGTTCCTGACGCTCCTCATCGCGCTCGTCGTGGGTTTCGTGGCGGCGCTGGCCCTCACCAGGTTCCAGTTCAAGGGGCGCCGTACGTTCATCATCCTGATCCTGGTGATCCAGATGATCCCGGCAGAGGCGATGATCATCTCGATGTTCCGGATCATCGACGGCTGGCAGCTGCTCAACTCGATCATCGGCCTGACGCTCGTGTACACGGCCGGCGTGCTGCCGTTCACGGTCTGGATGCTGCGCGGATTCGTCAACGGTGTACCCAAGGAGCTGGAGGAGGCGGCCATGATCGACGGGTGCTCGCGGGCCGGCGCGTTCTGGCGCGTCACGTTCCCGCTGCTGGCCCCCGGCCTGGTGGCCACCGGTGTGTTCGCCTTCATCCAGGCGTGGAACGAGTTCGTCACGGCGCTGGTGATCATGCAGCGGCCCGAGTCGATGACCCTGCCGCTCTGGCTGCGTACGTTCCTCCAGGCGACGCAGGCCACGAACTGGGGCGCGGTGATGGCGGCGTCGGTGCTCATCGCGATCCCCGCGGTGGTCTTCTTCCTGATCGTGCAGGGTCGGATGACCGGTGGTCTGGTGTCCGGCGCGGTGAAGGGCTGATGGACAGCAAGTCCGGTACGGGCACGTCCGACCAGGGCGAACCCAGCAAGCGAGAGGTCGGGATGGGAAAGGTCGGCAAGCGGAAGGGGAGCGCCCGGTCGGAGGCGGGGCGGGAGCCCGCGTACACGGTCGGCCTCGACATCGGCGGGACGAAGATTCTCGGAGCGCTCCTGGACCCGGAGGGCGACGTGGTCGGCACGGTGCGCCGGAGCACGGTCCACGGCGCCGACGGGCTGGTGGCCGGTGCGGTGCAGGCGGTGCGCGACGTCGTCGCGTCGGGCGGGGTGGAGCTCGCGGACCTGGCCGGAGTAGGGCTGGGGATCCCCGGCATCGTCGACCACCGCTCCGGCACGGTGAAGCACGCGGTCAACCTCGGGGTGCACGACGACGAGCTGCCGCTCGCGGAGCTGCTGTCCGCCGAGCTGGGCGGGGTGCCGGTGGTAGTCGAGAACGACCTCAACGTGGCTGCCGTCGGTGCGGCGCACGTGCTGGAGCGCGCGGGCGGGGAACAGGACCACGAGGACCTGGCGTTCCTGGCGCTCGGCACCGGGCTCGCGTCCGGCCTGGTGCTCGACGGGCAGCTGCGCCGTGGCGTGAGCGGTGCCGCGGGCGAGATCGGGCACATCCCCGTCGACCCGCTCGGGCCGGAGTGCCCCTGCGGGCAGCGCGGCTGCCTGGAGCGGTTCGCGTCGGGCAAGGCGCTGGAGGCGGCGTGGCCGTCCCGGCACGGCAGGCCGGCGCCGGTGGAGCTGTTCGAGGCGGCCCGCGGGGGCGACCAGGAGGCGATGGTGGTCAAGGACCGGTTCGCCGATGCCACGGCCTCGGCGGTGCGGCTGCTCGTGCTGACCACCGACGTCCGGCACGTGGTGCTCGGCGGCGGTGTGGCGCAGCTCGGGGCCGAGCTGCTGGACGCGGTGCAGGACGCGCTCCGGGAGCAGGCGAAGGCTTCGCCGTTCCTCGGGTCGCTCAAGCTGGCGGAGCGGGTGCAGCTCGCGCCGACCCACGTGCCGGTCGCGGCGGTCGGCGCGGCGGTCCTGGGAAGGAGAAGCTGATGGAGGTCGTGATCGCGCCCGCGGGCGAGCTCGCGCGGCTGGCGGCGGACGCCGTCGAAGGCCTGCTACGGGCCGACCCCGAGGCGGTGCTGGGGCTCGCCACAGGTTCGTCGCCGCTCGCGGTGTACGACGAGCTCGTGCGCCGGCACAAGGAGGGGCTGTCGTTCGCGCGGGCGCGGGCGTTCATGCTCGACGAGTACGTCGGCCTGGGTGAGGACCACCCGGAGCGGTACCGCAACGTGATCGAGAAGGAGTTCGCCTCCCGCGTCGACCTGGCGCCGGGCGCCGTGCAGGGGCCGGACGGCCTCGCCGCGGACCTTCCGGCCGCCTGCGCGGCGTACGAGGCGAGCATCGCCGACGCCGGTGGCGTCGACCTGCAGATCCTCGGCATCGGGACGGACGGGCACATCGCGTTCAACGAGCCGGGGTCCTCGCTCGCGTCCCGCACGCGGATCAAGACCCTCACGAAGCAGACGCGCGAGGACAACGCGCGGTTCTTCGGCGGGTCGGTCGAGGACGTGCCGCGGCACTGCCTCACGCAGGGCCTGGCCACGATCATGTCGGCGCGCCACCTGGTGCTGCTGGCCTCGGGGCGGGCCAAGGCCGAGGCGGTGCACCAGCTGGTCGAGGGCCCGATCTCCGCGATGTGGCCCGCCACGATCATGCAGCTGCATCCGCATGCCACGGTCCTGGTCGACGACGCCGCGGCCTCCCGGCTCCAGCTCGCCGACTACTACCGCCAGACCTACGCCGACAAGCCCGGCTGGCAGGGCCTCTGACCGTCGGAGCGACCGTCAGAGGTAGTTGCCCGCCACCGGGGCGGGACGCCACCGGCCCGACGTCGCCACGTCGGTGACCCGGTCGGTCGTCAGCCCGTCCGGCCCGTGCTCCAGGATCGAGCGGCGGGCGACCTCGCGCAGGTCCGCACCCGTCGCGCCGTCCAGGTAGGAGGCCACCTGGGCGACGTCGACGGCGGCGTCCGGCGGCAGGAACAGCCGCAGGATCTCCGTGCGCCCCGCCTGGTCGGGCGGCGGCACCTCGATGATGGTGTCGAAGCGGCCGGGCCGCTTGACGGCCGGGTCGAGGGACTCGGGGTCGTTCGTGGTGGCGACGGTCAGCACGTCGTCCGAGCTGCGGGTGCCGTCGAGGGCGTCGAGGAACTCGGCGAACGAGGTCTCGCCGCGTGAGCCCTTCGACGCCACCGAGTCGATCTCCTCGAGCACGACGAGGCAGGGGCCGAGGCCGCGGATCTCCTCGTACAGCTCGGTCATCCAGGTGCGCAGCACCTCCGCCGTGACGAGCACGACCGTGAGCGGTCCCGCGAGCTCCGTGGCGATCACCCGGGTGAGCTTGGTCTTGCCGACCCCGGGCTTGCCGGCGAGCAGCAGGCCGCGCGACGTCGTGTGCCCCAGCGCGCGCAGGGCGTCGCGGCGCGTGGTCACGCTGGAGCAGAACAGGTCGACCTCGTGCCACAGCTCGGCGGGCAGCACGACGTCGCCGCGCACCTGCACGGTGTGCTTGACCGGCGTCAGCTCCACGGAGCCGCTCGGCGCCCGCGCCGACAGGACCCCGCCGCGGTACGGGTGGTCGGTCTCCAGCGTGCGGGTCAGGTCCGCGAGGACCTGCTCGGCGAGCGCGAGGCCGCCCGGCGGGGTGAAGGCGGTGATCGTGGGCGTCCCGTACCGGTAGGCCACCTCGACGGCCACCGGCGTCTCGTACGCCGTCCCGGCGGGGAAGAGGACCGTGGCCACGGCGGGCACGCTCACGGAGGTGCCGTTGCCGAGATCGAGCGCGGCGCGCTGCGGCGCTCCGCCCGGGCCGAACACGGCGACGTCGTCCGGGTGCCGCTCGACCCAGCGCTGGAGCGCGTAGGCGTGCAGCCGCTGCAGGGTGCGCGACATGTCGCGCGAGACGTTGACGAGCGCGCTCTCGTCGACGTCCCACTTGCGGGCGAGCCACTCGCTCGACGAGCGGGGGTCCTTGGGGCGCTCCGGGATGGGACGGCCGAGCATGGCGGCCACAGCGGCCACCGCACGGCGGGCGGCCTCGTCGTTGTCGCCGAAGTCGGGCCAGACGGGCTCGGGCAGGTCGCCCGACAGATCGCGGGCCAGGTCGTCGGCCAGGTCGTCGGCCAGACCGGTGGAGAGAGTCGTGGACAGGTTGTCGGCGAGATCGGCAGGGGAGGCGGCGCCGTCGTCGGGCAGAGTGAGGCTCCTCTCGGGATGGGGATGTGACATGCGTCAGTTATATCTGGGGTCACCGACGTTGCCGCAAGCCATTCCGCGCCCTGATCCCCGCGTGGAGTCGCTGTCAGTCGTCCCGCGTAGACTTCTCGCCATGACCGAACCACTCTCGAACCCGCAGGACGAGCCCAGTACGCAGGGCGGTACGAGCGTCCTCGAGCGCGAGGAGACCCGGGAGGAGACCGAACCGGGGGACCACGAACGCTTTGCGCACTATGTGCGCAAGGAGAAGATCATGAAGTCCGCCATGAGCGGCAAGCCCGTGATCGCGCTCTGCGGCAAGGTCTGGGTCCCGGGCCGGGACCCGAAGAAGTTCCCGGTGTGTCCCCGGTGCAAGGAGATCTACGACGGTCTCCGCGAACCTGAAGACGGCGGCGAGGGCGACTCCGCGAAGTGACGAGCCAGCCGCAGCAGCTGCCCCACACACCGTCGTCTGCGGCCGCTTCGTCGCTCAGCCCTGCCTTTCCACGCCGCGCCCCCTGGGGCACGGCGTCGAGCCTGCGCGCCTGGCAGGCGGAGGCCCTGGAGCTCTACCGCGAGAAGAACCCGCGGGACTTCCTGGCCGTCGCCACCCCGGGGGCGGGCAAGACGACGTTCGCGCTCCGCATCGCCACCGAGCTCCTCGAGCAGGGCATCGTCCGGCGGGTCACGGTCGTAGCCCCCACCGAGCACCTGAAGACCCAGTGGGCCGACGCCGCCGCACGCGTCGGCATCCGTATCGACCCGCACTTCAAGAACTCGCAGGGTCGGCACGGCACCCACTACGACGGTGTCGCGCTCACCTACGCGCAGGTGGCCGCCAAGCCTGCACTGCACCGCGCCCGCACGGAGGCCGCGCCCACGCTCGTGATCCTGGACGAGGTGCACCACGGCGGTGACGCGCTGAGCTGGGGCGACGCCGTCCGCGAGGCCTTCGAGGTCGCGGACCGCCGCCTGGCGCTCACCGGCACCCCGTTCCGCAGCGACACGTCGGCGATCCCGTTCGTGGAGTACGAGGCCGACCGCGAGGGCATCCGCCGCTCGAAGGCCGACTACACCTACGGCTACGGCGAGGCGCTGCGCGACCACGTGGTCCGCCCGGTCCTGTTCATGTCCTACGCCGGCGACATGCGCTGGCGGACCAAGATGGGCGACGAGGTCAGCGCGCGCCTCGGCGAGGCCATGACCAAGGACATGACCGGGCAGGCGTGGCGTACCGCGCTGGACCCGGAGGGGCAGTGGATCCCGTCGGTGCTCTCGGCCGCGGACAAGCGCCTCGCCGAGGTGCGCCGCACCGTCCCGGACGCGGGCGGCCTGGTCATCGCGACCGACCAGGACAACGCGCGCGCCTACACCAAGCACCTGCACGAGATCACGGGCAAGCGGCCCACCGTCGTCCTGTCCGACGACGAGGGTGCGTCCGGGCGCATCGAGGAGTTCGCGCAGAGCGAGGACCGCTGGATGGTGGCCGTGCGCATGGTGTCGGAGGGGGTCGACGTGCCGCGCCTCGCCGTCGGCGTGTACGCCACGAGCGCCTCCACGCCGCTGTACTTCGCACAGGCGATCGGCCGGTTCGTGCGGGCCCGCAAGCGGGGCGAGACGGCGTCGATCTTCCTGCCCAGCGTCGCGCCCCTGCTGAACCTGGCGAACTCGATGGAGCAGGAGCGGGACCACGCGCTCGACCGGCCCCGCACCGCGGAGGAGCAGGGCATCGAGTACGACCCGGAGGCCGCGCTCATCGCGGAGGCCAACCGGGAGGAGAAGGCGTCGAGCGAGCTGACCCAGGGCTCGTTCCAGGCGCTGGACGCCCAGGCCTCGTTCGACCGGGTCCTGTTCGACGGCGGCGAGTTCGGCACGAGCGCCGACCTCGGCTCCGCGGAGGAACAGGACTTCCTCGGGCTGCCCGGCCTGCTGGAGCCCGACCAGGTGGCGACTCTCCTCAGGCAGCGCCAGGCGGACCACCTCAAGGCGCGCGGGGGAGCGCCCACGTCCCGCGAGATGGAGAACGAACGCTCGGAGCAGGAGCACCGCCGCGCGGCCGAGCTGCGCAAGGAGCTGTCCAAGCTCGTGTCGGCGTGGGCCAAGCGCAGCGGCCAGCCGCACGGCATGGTCCACACCGAGCTGCGCCGCACGTGCGGCGGGCCCGAGGTGCCCCTCGCGACCGCCGACCAGCTCGCGGCACGCGTGGCCCAGGTCCGGCGCTGGTTCGTCGGGCAGAAATAGCCGGGACCCGGACGTATCAGGAGAGCACGACGATCCGCATGCTGAGACAAGAGGCCGCCATGACCCTGTTCACGCCACCCAGGTGGCCGCACTGGCCTACCGTGAGTGCATGACCGACGAGCTTCGGGGCATCGGCGCCTCGCTCACAGACTCGTGGCCTGCGTTCGACAACGGTGTCGACGAGCCGCAGCCCCTCCCCGCAGCGCCCCTGCCGTCGGTGCGCCCGTCGGTCGCGCTCCTGACCGACCGCTATGAGCTGACCATGCTCCAGGCGGCGCTCGCGGACGGTACGGCGCACCGGCACTGCGTGTTCGAGGTGTTCACCCGGCGCCTGCCACCGGGCCGCCGCTACGGCGTCCTCGCGGGTACCGGCCGCGTCCTGGAAGCGCTGCCACACTTCGTGTTCGAGGACGCAGAGCTGGCCTATCTCGAGCAGAACGGCATCGTGGACCGCCGGACTCTCGACTACCTCGCAAACTATCGGTTCTCGGGCACCATCCAGGGCTACGTCGAGGGCGAGGTGTTCTTCCCCGGCTCGCCCGTGCTGCAGGTCGAGGGCACGTTCGCCGAGGCGGTCCTGCTGGAGACCCTGATCCTGTCGATCCTGAACTACGACTCGGCGGTGGCCTCGGCGGCGTCGCGCATGACGAGCGCGGCGGGTGGGCGGCCCGTGCTGGAGATGGGCTCTCGGAGGGCGAGCGAGCAGGCCGCCGTCGCGGCGGCCCGGGCCTCCGTGATCGGTGGCTTCGCCGGCACGTCCAACCTCGAGGCGGGAATGCGGTACGGGCTGGACACCATCGGCACCGCTGCGCACTCCTTCACGCTCCTGCACGACACCGAGCGCGACGCCTTCGCCTCGCAGGTCGCCTCGCTGGGCTCCGGCACGACCCTGCTGGTCGACACGTACGACGTGAAGCAGGGCGTGGCGACCGCCGTCGAGGTGGCGGGGACCGGGCTGGGCGCCGTGCGGCTCGACTCGGGCGATCTCGGCGGTCTGGCGCAGGAGGTGCGCAAGCAGCTCGACGAGCTCGGTGCCCGGGACACGAAGATCGTGGTCACGTCCGACCTCGACGAGTACGCGATCGCGTCCCTGGCCGCCGCGCCGGTGGACGTCTACGGCGTCGGGACGTCGGTGGTGACCGGGTCGGGCGCGCCGACCTGCGGCATGGTCTACAAGCTGGTGGCGCGAGCCGACTCGTCGGGCGTGCTGCAGCCGGTGGCGAAGGCGTCGGCCAACAAGGCGTCAAGGGGCGGGCGCAAGGCCGCCGCACGCCGCTACGGCCGCGACGGGCACGCCGTCGAGGAGATCATGGTGACGGGTCCGGACGCGGCCGTGGCGGAGTGGACGCCGCAGAGCGACGACCTGCGCCCGCTGCTCGCCCCGATGGTCGTCGACGGCGCCGTCGACTCGCGCTGGGTGGGCCCCTACGGGGTGGCGAACGCGGCGATCAACCATGGCATGGTGCGCGCCGAGCTACCGCGTGGCGCACGCCGGCTGTCCGACGGCGACCCGGCGATCCCGACGGTGGACCTCCGCCTGGACGACCTCCTCGATTGACGCAGGTCACAGCCCGGCGACAACTTCGCGAAAATTGCGTACAGGGGTGTCCAGGGGAGGGACGAAACCGCCTAGAGTGAGACCTGTGACTTCTTCCCCACCGCCGCTGCTCAAGCCCATGGGGTCAGCCGGGACGGCCGTCGAGGAGGACACCGAGGTGGACATCGCCTCGGGGGTCGCCGACCCGTGGGTGACGATCGTCTGGAACGACCCGGTGAACCTGATGTCATACGTGTCGTACGTCTTCGAGAGCTACTTCGGGTACCCGCGCGTCAAGGCGGAACGGCTCATGACCCAGGTGCACAAGAACGGTCGCGCGGTCGTGTCCAGCGGCGGACGCGAACGCATGGAGGTGGACGTGCAGGCGATGCACGGGTTCGGTCTGTGGGCGACGCTGCAGCAGTCGGGCGCGCGAGGAGCCGCATGACGCCGTTCCGCGCCATGCGGCGGGGCTATGAGGCCAGGTTCGAGCCGGTGGAACGGGTCGTCCTGGCCCGGGTGGCGCGCGACGTCGCGGAGATGCTGCGCGACGAGGCCGGCCTCGACCTCTTCCCTGACGGGGGCGAGCTCGGGTTCTCGACGCACGCCGCTCCCGGCAAGGGGCAGGCGTGGGCCAACGGCCTGCTCGCGCCGGACGAGCTGACCGACGCCGATCTGGCGCGGCTCACGGGCGTCACCGGTGTGGGACGCATTCCGACGGACCCCGCGGCGCGGCGGCTCCTGCCGGACGCGAGCAAGGACGACGCGGAGATGGCCGACGAGTTCCGCCGGCTCACGCAGAACGACGTCGCACAGGCGAAGGTGGACCGGCTCGAGGCGTTCGCCACGCTGCTCGACCTGCCGACGGGCGAGGACGCCCCCTCGCCGCTGGGCCGGCACGGCGCTCCGCCGCCGGTGCGGGTCCCACGCGAGGACGCCGAGCAGTTCGCCGGGGCGCTCACCGACGTGCGGCTCGTGATTGCCGAGCGGCTCGGTCTGAAGTCGGACGACCAGGTCATGCAGCTCACCGACGAGATCATGTGGGACCGGCAGGCCGGCCGCGAGATCCCCGTGGCGACCGACGGGCGCGCCGCCCGGCGCTTCTGGTCCGGGGTGTTCGTCGCGGCGGGGTACGCGCAGGAGACCCTGATGGACGTGATGCTCGGGGAGCTGCGGGGACGGCGTCCGCCAGGGCCTGCCGCTGGGGCCGAGTGACTTCGGTCGAAGCGCTGACCTGCCCGAACGTGTCGTGCGTCACGCGTGGCACGGCTCACGAGCAAGGGTGACAGTACGTTGTCATCGTTAGGCTTCACCCCGTGAACGACGCGCCCATCGGGATCTTCGACTCCGGCCTCGGCGGCCTCACGGTCGCGCGGGCCATCCTGGACCAGCTGCCCAACGAGCAGGTCCGGTATCTCGGCGACACCGTGAACAGCCCGTACGGACCCAAGCCGATCGCCGCGGTGCGCGCCATGGCGCTGGACGCCATGGACCGGCTCGTGGCCGATGGCGTGAAGATGCTGGTCATCGCGTGCAACACGGCGTCGTCGGCGATGATGCGCGACGCCCGCGAGCGGTACACGCTGCGCCACGGCATCCCCGTCGTCGAGGTCATCCTGCCGGCGGCCCGCGCCGCGGTGACCGCCACGCGCTCGGGCCGGATCGGCGTCATCGGCACGCGCACCACCGTGCAGTCGCGCGCGTACGACGACGCCTTCCACGTCACCCCCGGCCTGACGATCACGAGCCAGGCCTGCCCGGAGTTCGTGCGCTTCGTCGAGGAGGGCAGGACCTCGGGCGAGGAGGTGCAGAAGTTCGCGCACGAGTACCTCGACCCGGTGAAGGCGGCCGGCGTCGACACGCTCGTGCTGGGCTGCACGCACTACCCGCTGCTCGCCGGCGCGATCTCCTACGTCATGGGCGAGGAGGTCACGCTGGTGTCCAGCGCCGACGAGACCGCGAAGGACGTGTACCGCACCCTGGTGGCCCACGACCTGGAGCGCGCGCCCGACGCGGGCAAGCCGGTGCACCGGTTCCTGACCACCGGCGACCCGGCGCCCTTCGGGCAGCTCGCCAGCCGGTTCCTCGGCCCCGAGGTCTCGCTCGTGGAGGCCGTCTGATGCGCCTGATCCCGATCGGTGTCTCCGGCTCGTTCCCGGGGCCCGCGACGCCCGCGTCGTCGTACGTGGTGCGGGTGCCGGCCGCGGAAGCGGCGGCAGCGGGCCACGAGGCACGCGACTGGAACGTCCTGCTCGACCTCGGCAACGGCGCGTTCGGCGCCCTGCAGCGGTACATGGACCCCATGGAGCTCGACGCCGTGTCGATCTCGCACCTGCACCCCGACCACTGCGCCGACCTCTCGGGGCTGTACGTGTACCTGCGGTACCACCCCGAGCGCGGCTCGCTGCGGACGGGTCCCCGGGACGCGCCGCTGCCCGTCTTCGGCCCGTCGACGGCGGAGCGGCACGTCGCGCTGTCCTACGGGCTGAGCGAGGGGGAGTCCATGGACGACGACTTCGCCTTCCGGTCGTGGGCGGAGCATCCGGCGGTCCAGGTGGGGCCCCTCACGATCGAGCCGCACCGGGTGTTCCATCCCGTCGAGACGTACGGAGTGCGGGTGACGGGACCGTCGGTGTCCGGCGGTACGACGACCCTTGCGTACACCGGCGACACCGACGCGTGCCCGTCTGTGGTGGAGCTGGCGCGCGACGTGGACCTGCTGCTCAGCGAGGCCGCCTTTCTCGAGGGCCGCGACGACGGCGTCGAGCCCGGCATCCACCTCACCGGCCGCCGCGCGGGTCAGGTCGCGACCGACGCGGGTGCCCGCCGTCTGCTGCTCACGCACCTGCCCGTCTGGAACGACCCCGCGGACTCCCTGGCGGAGGCGCGCGGCTCGTTCGCGGGCCCGGTCGACGTCGCGGAGCCGGGCACGATCTACGAGCTCTGACGTGTCGGGTAGCTAGGGTGGGCGCATGACCTCCAGCACCAACACGATCGTCCGCGCCGACGGGCGCGCCACCGACCAGCTCCGCCCCGTGAAGATCACCCGGGGATGGCTCGACGAGGCCGAGGGGTCGGTCCTCGTGGAGTTCGGGCGCACTCGCGTGCTGTGCGTCGCGTCGTTCACCGAGGGCGTGCCGCGCTGGCGCAAGGGATCCGGCGAGGGCTGGGTCACCGCCGAGTACGCGATGCTGCCGCGCGCTACCAACGAGCGCAGCCCGCGCGAGTCCGTCAAGGGCAAGATCGGTGGCCGCACGCATGAGATCTCGCGGCTCATCGGTCGTTCGCTGCGCGCCGTCGTCGACATGAGCGCGCTCGGTGAGAACTCCATCGTGCTGGACTGCGACGTGCTCCAGGCCGACGGCGGCACGCGCACCGCCGCGATCACCGGCGCCTACGTGGCCCTCGTCGACGCGATCGCGTGGGGCCGCCGGCACGGGCACATCAAGGGCGGCAAGCAGGTGCTCGCCGACTCCGTGGCCGCCGTGTCCGTCGGCATCATCGACGGCACGCCGATGCTCGACCTGCCCTATGTCGAGGACGTGCGCGCCGATACCGACATGAACGTGGTGGTCACCGGAGCAGGCAAGTTCATCGAGGTGCAGGGCACCGCAGAGCACGCGCCGTTCGACCGCGCCGAGCTCGACTCGCTGCTCGACCTCGCCGTCGGAGGCACGGCCGAGCTCGCCAAGGTCCAGCAGGAAGCCCTCGCGCGGGAGATCGGGTGACCGCCCGGATCGTCCTCGCGACGCACAACGCCAAGAAGGTCGGCGAGCTGCGGGCGATCCTTGCCGCGGCCGGTCTGGAGCTGCCCGACGGCGGCCTGGTCACCTCGGGCGATCTGGGCGCCCCCGAGCCGGTCGAGGACGGCGTGACGTTCGCCGAGAACGCGCTCATCAAGGCGCGCGCGGTCTGCGCGGCGACCGGGCTGCCTGCCGTCGCCGACGACTCCGGGCTGGCCGTCGACGTGCTGGGCGGCGCCCCCGGGATCTTCTCGGCCCGCTGGGCCGGCAAGCACGGTGACGACGTCGCCAACCTCGAGCTGCTGCTCGGACAGCTCGGGGACGTGCGCCCCGAGCACCGCCAGGCCGGTTTCGTGTGCGCCGCCGCGCTGGTCACGCCCGACGGGCGCGAGGAGGTGCGGCTCGGCGAGATGCGGGGCGTGCTGGAGACCGCGCCGCGGGGGGCCAACGGGTTCGGCTACGACCCGATCCTGGTCCCGGACGAGACTGCGCCGGGCGAGACTGTCCCGGGCGCGGAAGGAGCCGGGGGCGGTGCGACGGCCGACGGCGGCCGCCGTCGGACCGCCGCGGAGCTCGGCCCCGAGGAGAAGAACGCGATCTCGCACCGGGGCAAGGCGTTCCGGGCGCTGGCGCCGCTGATCCTCGAGGTGCTGGGCTCAGACTGACCGGACCTCGCTGAGTTCGGTCCGATGGGATGAGATCGGTCAGTCAACCGACCGATCTCATCCCATGCGACCGATCTCACTCAGCTCCGCCTGGTGCCAGGGCGTGGCGGCGGCCTAGCGCTGCCACCACGCCGCGCCAGCCGAGCATCGTCAGGGCCAGGAACAGTGCTGTCACCAGGGCGAACGTCCACGCCAGGCCCTGGCCCGACACGCCGCGCAGCAGCAGCCCGCCGAGCACGGTCACGAGCCAGATGACCACACCCGTCGGCCAGACCCGGGCCGGATCGCGCCAGGCCCGGGTCAGGACCCAGCCGATCGCGGCGGCCAGCGCGAACGGCCAGACCACGCGGCCGAGGGCGGTCAGCAACGACTCGTCGTGCGACGCGATGCCGGTGACCGCGAAGACCAGGACACAGGCGGCGTCGGCCACGACAGCGGGCCAGACCAGAACTCGGGTAGTACTCACCACCGCATCCTAGGCACCGCGCGGCAGGGCCGGGAGCAGCTCCAGGTAGTCCGCGAACGCCGTCCGTACGTCGTCCGGTGCCAGCCCGTACCGCTCAAGGGAGTACTGGTGCGGTGCCCGCTGCCTCGGCGCCTCGCGGGCGGCCGTCAGGTTCGCCTCGTCCTCGGCCCCCCACCGCGCGCCGAGCCGCCCGAACAGCTCCGGCAGCACCGTGCCCGGGTCGCCGGTGAGGCGTTCGTACGGCAGGTCGAGCACGACGTCGGCGCCCAGCTCGGCGCGCTGGGCCAGGGCCCGGGAAACCCCGTCGGACATGATCTCCAGCCACGTGCGGCCGGTCTCGGCCAGGTCGACGGCGTCCGGGTGCCGGTGCAGGCGCTCCGCGGCCTCGGCCAGCGAGCACAGTGACGCGAGCGCGACCTCCGGCGCCCGGTGGGTCCACACGAAGCGGGCGTCGGGGAACACATCGCGGATCGCGGACATGTGGAAGAGGTTCGCCGGGTGCTTCAGCACCCACCGACGGGCCGGGCGCTCGTACGAGAGCACCTGGAGCGCGTCCCGCAGGAACCGGTAGTCCGGCCGGTGGTCGAAGGTCCGCAGGCGTTCGACGTAGCCGGGCACGGGCACGGCGGAGGCGTGCAGCTCCGAGTGGGCCCTGATGAAGGTGTCCTCCTCCTCTGCCTCCGCGTAGAGCGGGTGGATCGTGTCCCACGTGGGACTGAGCCGCGACACCATGGCGTACTTCTTCCGGGTGCGCCGGATCAGCGCGGCCTCGGTGCCGCTGTCGACGGCCAGGCCCAGGTGGGTCATCTCCCAGAGCTTGGGCCCACGGTGGGCAGGCGACCGGGACAGGAGGTTGTAGGTGAGGGTGGTGCCCGTACGGGGCATGCCGACCACGAACACCGGCGCCTCCACCGGCTGGTCGGCGATCTCGGGATGGCGGGCGTGCAGGTCGCCCACCACCGCGCGGTTCCGGACGCGGGACTCCACCAGCGCCTGCCCCGCCATCCAGCCGAGCGGGCTCAGGCCGGGAAAGCCGGCGAAGGCGCGGAGGACCAGCCGGAGGTGGTCGAGGTCGGCCGCGTACTCGGCGCTCAGCGGTGTGCGGCCCCGGGTGGCGCGCGCGACCAGGCGGTCGAACACGGCGTCCGGGTCCTTGCGCGTGCGGGTGCCGGGGGTGAGGAACAGGTTGGTCAGGCGAAGGGCAGGCGTGGTCTGGGACACGTCTTCTCCAAGGTCGGGCGCGCGCCGGCAGGCAGGACGACTGCCTCATATCGTCCCGTACAGGATGTTTCGGGTAAAGGAAAACCAGGCTCGCGCCGAGTCCGCGCGGTCAGACGCCCAGCCGACGGCGCAGCTCGCTGGCCTGACGGCGGGACACCTCGACCCGGCTGCGCTGTCGGTCGTTCATGACCACCACGAGGGCACCCTTGAAGTCAGGGACCAGCTCGCGCACGTGGTTCAGGTTCACCAGGTACGACCGGTGGGACCGGAAGAAGTGCCCGTGCAGCCGCCGCTCCAGCTCGTTCAGGGAGAACGTGACCAGCAGGCGCTCGTCGGCCAGCTTGAGGTACGAGTAGCCGCGCGCGGCGCTCGCGTACACGATCGCCGACTGGTCCACGAGCACCGTGCGGCCGTCACGCTGCACGGGGACGCGGGCGAGGGGCTCCGGCTCGCCGCCGCGCCGTCCCGCCGAACCACCGTTCGACGAACCACCGTTCGGCGAGCCGGCCGGCCCCGCACCGGACGGGCCGCTCGACCCGGCCAGAGCCTCCTGCGCGTCGTCGGTGCCGGCATGCTCGAGCGCGCGCGCCACGGCACGGCACAGGCGGTCGGCGTCGAACGGCTTGACCAGGTAGTCCGCCGCGGCGAGGTCGAACGCCTCGACGGCGTGGTCCGGGTAGGCGGTGGTGAAGATGACCTGGGGCGGATGCGGCAGGTCGCGCAGCGCGGAGGCGACCTCGAGACCGCTGCCGCCAGGCATGCGGATGTCCAGCAGCACGAGGTCGTAGGGAAGGGACCGCAGGAGCAGGAGTGCTTCCTCACCGTTCGCGGCCTCACCGACCACCTGGACCTGCCCGAGCTCCTCCAGCAGATAGCGCAGCTCGGTACGGGCCGGGGCCTCATCGTCGACGATCAGGGCGCGGGGGCGCATGGCGTCAGCGTAGCGGGACCCGCACCTCCACCACCGTTCCCGCGCCCGCCGTCGACTGGATGTCCAGGGTGAACCGCTCGCCGAACAGCGCCGTGAGCCGCTCGGAGATGTTCTGCAGGCCCACGCCGCCGCGGGCGCCCTCCTCGCCCCGGGCGCCCGTCCCGGCCCGCGTCGCGCCGGCCCCGGCCCCGAGCCCGTCGAGCACGTCAGCGGTCATGCCGACGCCGTCGTCGGTCACCCGGATCGACGTCGTGCGGGTCAGGGGGTCCACCCGGGCCCTGAGCGTGACCGTGCCGCCCTCGACCTTGTCCGCCAGGCCGTGCTTCACGGCGTTCTCGACCAGCGGCTGGATGGTCAGCACCGGCACGTGCGCCGTGAGGACCTGCGGGTCGATGTCGTACCGCACGCGCAAGCGGTCCCCGAACCTGGCCTGCTCCAGCGACAGGTACGTGCGCACGAAGAAGTACTCCTGCGCGAACTCCGCGAGCTGGCCCTCCTGCCGCACGGCGTACCGGAAGAAGTCCGACAGGCGCAGGAGCAGCTGGCGCGCCTCGTCCGGATCCGTCCGTGACTTCGACGCGATCGTGTTCAGGATGTTGAACAGGAAGTGCGGGTTGATCTGGGCCCGCAGGGCGTCGAGCCGGGCGTCCGACGCCAGCTTGCGCTCGCGGTCCGCCTCGGCCAGCTCCAGGTGCAGCGACAGGATGCTCGCCATGTCCTCGACCTGGTCCCGTGGCGTGGGCCGGTCGTGCGTGCGGAACACGCCGATGGTGCCCACCACGCGAGCGCCCACGACGAGCGGGACGACGACGCCGCTGCGCAGCGGGCAGTCCGGGTCGTCGCACCCCATGCTCGATGCCCGGCGGGACACCACGGTGCGTCCCTTGGCGATGGCGCTCCGCACGGAGGTGGCGCGCACCAGGCCGCCCGCCTGGTGGTGGTCGGAGCCCGGCCCGACGAACGCCAGGTTCCGCTCCCGGTCGGTGATCACCACGGCGTCGCCACCCAGCAGTGGGCGCAGCAGCTCGGCCGTGCGGCGCGCGGCGTCGGCGGTCAGGCCGGAGCGGAGCGGCATGCGGCGCCCGCCCGCCACGATCCGACGTCGCGACCGCTCGACGCCGCGGCCCTCGCCGCCACGCTCGTCCGGCCCGGGCCCCGGCCCCGGCCGCGGGTCGGACCCACCCCGGGGCTGGGACCAGCGCCGCAGGGTCCGGGCCGCGCGCGGCCCGCGCAGCGCGGAGGGGTAGCCGAGCACGAGCAGCACGGATGCCACGGTCCCTGCCGCCACGGTGGTGCCCACGCCGAGCGGCGGCGACACGAACACCTGGGTCACCAGGTACACCACCGCCCAGGTGACGCCGATCGTGCCGGCCAAGATCGCGCTACCGGTCCGCATCACGGTCTCCTTGTCGTCGGGTCCCGCGACCGCGCCGGCGTCGCGTCGGCTCGGCGCTCGCGATGGTGAGCCGTGCCAGGCGCTCGGCATGCCGGTCCGCCGCGGTGCCGTGCAGCACCAGCCACTGCCGTTCGACGTCGGCCGGCGGGGTCGTCGCACGCGAGACGAGCCACGTGACCAGCGCGGCCAACGGCGCCGCCACGAGCGTCGGCGTCACCAGCGTCTCGCCGAGACCCGGCCCGACCGGCAGGGCACCCACCACGAACATGCTCACGGACACCAGGCCGCCGACGGACATGCCGGCGATCGCCCCGGCGGCTGTCGTTCCCCGCCACCAGATGGCCAGCACGAACACCGGGGTCAGTGCCGACCCGGCGATGGCGAACGCCCAGGTCACCATCGCCGCGACGATGGACGGGACGGCGGGGCTGGGGTCGTCGGGCTGCATGGCGATGGCGAGCGCGCCGGCCGCGAGCGCGGCGACCACGGTGCTCGCGCGGCCGGCCCACACCGCCTGGCTCTGGGTGGCACGCGGGTTGATGTGCCGCTCGTAGACGTCGTGCCCCCAGGACGCGGCGGCCGCGAGCAGGAGCCCCGCGATCGTGGACATCACGGCGACCAGGGCACCGGCCGCGACGACGGCGAGACCGGAGTCGCCGCCGTAGATGCGGCCCAGCACGGGCAGGGCGTGCTCCGGTACGCGCAGGACGCCGTCGACGGTGAGCTCCTCGAGCCAGGGGTGGTGCTCGACGGCCGCGGCGATCTGCTGCCGGGCGGCCGTGCCGAGCATGACGGCGAGGGCGTAGAACAGGCCGGCCAGGCCGAGCACCCACACCGTCGTCATCCGCGCGGCGGTGCCGGTGGGGCTGGTGAAGTAGCGGTTCATCACGTGCGGCAGGCCCGCCGTGCCCATGACGAGCGTGAGGATGAGGGCGAACTGCGCCAGCGGTCCGTACGCGGCGCCGGGCTGGCCGAAGGTCGCCGGTGCGCCCGGGTCGAGCTGGTTGCTCTCGGGCTGCAGGTGCCATCCCGCGTCGCCGTGCACGGGATTGGCCAGCGGTTCCGCGGACAGGTCCGCGACGGCCTCGGAGTAGTGGAACCCCGACCCGGCGACCGCGACAGCCAGCCAGACGAGGGCGCCGAGCAGCAGGAGGAACTGGATGGCCTGGGTCCACGTGGTGCCGCGCATGCCGCCGAACGCGACGAGCCCCGCCACTACCGCCGTCGAGAGCACCACGCCCGTCGCGTACGCGGAGAGGCCGGGCAGCCCGTGTCCCACCAGGAGCTGCCACGTGATGCCGCTACCTACTGCCTGCGGCACCAGGTAGACGAGGATGACCGTCTGGACGACGCCGACGGCGACCAGCCGCACACGCTCCGAGGCCAGGCGCCGCCCCAGGAAGTCGGGGATGGAGAACTCGCCGAACCGGCGCAGCGGTGCGGCGACGAACAGCAGCACCGGCACGAACCCGGCGGCGAACCCGACGGCGTACCAGACGCCGTCGAGACCCGAGACGTAGACCGCCGCGGCGACGCCGAGGAACGACGCGGCGGAGAAGTAGTCCCCGCAGATGGCCAGGGCGTTCGTGGCGACGCCGACCCGCTGCCCGGCGAGATAGAAGTCCACCGTGGAGACGCCGCGTGGTCGCACGACCAGCGTGACCAGGGCCACGGCGGCGATGAGGATCGCCAGCGTGCCGGCGCTCGTGATGGTCACTGGAGCTCGCCGTCGCTCGGGTAGGGGTCCCCCGCGTAGTCGGTGCCCTGGTCGTTGCGGCCACCGAGCATGCGGGCCTCGACCGCCGACGAGAGCGTGGCCGCCGCGAGCCCGATCACCAGGAAGAACCCGTACAGCCCGAACGCCGCCATGGCGAAGCCGGGGCTCATCCCGCCGGCCAGGCGCCCGCCCGACCACCAGCCGAGCGTGAGCGACAGGGCGGGAACCCCCATCACGGCGGCGAGGAACAGCACGAAGTGGGCGATCGCGACGCGCCGCAGCGTGCGGAACGCCGCATCGACCTCGGCCGGGGTGTCGTGCTCGTCGACGCCGTCGTCGTCGTGCTCCATGGGACGATCCATGGAACGAGGCTATGCGTCGGACGCGTGGCGCATCCGCCAGGCGGTGCGCACGAGGATCACGACGCCACCGGCGATCATGACCAGCCCCATGCCGGGCCACACCTTGCCCCAGGAGTCGGTGCTTGCGCTGACCTCGACCATCTGCACGATCTGCCACACGACGGCGAGCACGGCTGGTGCCGCGACGACCAGGCAGTGGCCGATCGCCACCCGCCGGAACGGCAGCACAGCGCCCGCGAACGCGAGGGGCGCCGCTGCCATCGTCGCCCAGCCGAGGTAGCTCGCGTGACCAGGGATGTGCCCCAGCGGCGTGCTGATCCAGGGCAGTACCGACCCGATCATGACGCACAGCCCTCCGATCACCATCGCCAGGCTGCCGGGATGGAACGCGCGGCGGCGCACGGCGGTACCGGAAGTGCTCGACGTCGAGGACATAGGGCGATCGTAGGGCTGCCCGGGTCATCTCGGGACCCCTGGCAGGGAGCACCCTGCCGAACGGCCGGTCGGGGTCCGCGAACGGTCAAGAACGCTCCCCGAGCGGTCGGGTGAAGTTGTCCGGCACCGTTCGCCGCCCGGAGCGACCGCTCGCGGGGTCACGGCCACCGTCCGGCGGGTCGGGCCTTGCGCCGCCGGGGGTGCCTGCCCTTGGCTCAGGCTCAGGGGCAGTTGTGATCCGCACCACAGTGCGTCCCGGCACGGGCACGCCGCAGATGCCGCGGGGCCGCACCACGACACGCAAAGGAGCGTCGAGACATGGCCGACACGAACGAGATACCTCCCGGTGGTGCGCCGCCGTCGGGCGGTGGGGGCGCCGCGCTGCCGGAGAACGGCTGGCGCAAGGAGTACTGGAAGAAGAACCTCCGCCTGATGGTGGTACTGCTCGTCGTCTGGTTCGTGGTCTCGTTCGGCGCGGGGATCCTGTTCGTCGACCAGCTCAACGAGATCGTGATCGGCGGCTTCCCACTGGGGTTCTGGTTCGCCCAGCAGGGCTCGATCTACACGTTCATCCTGCTGATCCTCATCTACGCCCTGCGCATGGACAAGCTTGACGACCAGTACGGCGTCAGCGAGCGCAACGACGACGGGAGCCGGTCATGAGTGACATCCAGACCTGGGCGCTCATCTTCGTCGCGGCGTCGTTCGCCCTGTACATCGGCATCGCCTGGCGCAGCCGGGTGAAGGAGACCAAGGGCTTCTTCGTCGCCGAGCAGAACATCCCCGCCGTCGCGAACGGCGCTGCCGTCGCGGCGGACTGGATGTCCGCGGCGTCGTTCATCTCGATGGCCGGCCTCATCGCCTTCCTCGGGTCGGACGGGTCCGTCTACCTCATGGGCTGGACGGGTGGCTTCGTGCTGCTCGCCCTGCTGCTCGCGCCGTACCTGCGCAAGTGGGGCAAGTTCACCGTCCCGGAGTTCGTCGGTGACCGGTTCTCCGAGACGGTGCGGTCGGTGGCCGCCGTCGTCGCCATCATCGTGTCGTTCACCTACGTGGTGGGGCAGATGGCGGGTGGCGGCATCGTGTTCTCCCGGTTCCTCGGGGTGGAGCAGGCGGCCGGCGTGGCGATCGCGGCCGCGGTCATCTTCGCCTATGCGGTGTTCGGCGGAATGAAGGGCATCACCTGGACCCAGGTGGCCCAGTACACGGTGATGATCGTCGCGTACCTGATCCCGGCCTGGGCCGTCGCGCACACGATGACCGGCTTCCCGGTGCCGCAGATCTCGTTCGGCGAGATCCTCGCCGAGCTGAACCGGATCGGCGCGGAGTTCGGGCTGCCGGTCTACACCGAGGCGTTCACCGCCCGGCCGCAGCTCGACGTCTTCCTGGTGACCCTGTCGCTCATGATCGGCACCGCCGGCCTGCCGCACGTGATCATCCGGTTCTACACGACCAAGACGGTTCGCGGCGCGCGCTACTCGGCCCTGTGGGCCCTCGTCTTCATCGGTCTGCTCTACACGACGGCCCCGGCCGTTGGGGCGTTCACCAAGCTCAACCTGCTCTCGGGCGTGCAGGGCGCCGCCGTCGACGCCTTGCCGTCCTGGGTGCAGAACTGGATGGCGACCGGACTGGTCACGGTGGGCGACGGCGTCGACACGATCGGTACGGTCAGCAACGACCCGACCTCCGGTGCCGACCTGATCATCAACAACGACATCCTGGTGCTCGCCAGCCCGGAGATCGCGGGCCTGCCCGCACCGATCGTCGGGCTCGTCGCGGCGGGTGGCCTCGCGGCCGCCATGTCGACCGCTGCCGGGCTGCTGCTGGTCATCTCGTCGTCGGCGTCCCACGACCTGTACTTCCGGTACGTGGACCACCACGCGTCGGAGGCCCGTCGTCTTCTCGTCAGCCGGATCGCGATGGGGATCGCCGTGCTGGTCGCCATCTACTTCGGCATCAACCCGCCGGCGTTCGTGGCCCAGGTGGTCGCCTTCGCCTTCGGGCTCGCCGCGTCGACCTTCTTCCCGATCCTCCTGCTCGGGATCTTCTGGAAGAGGACGAACGCGGCGGGAGCCGTCTCCGGCATGCTCGCGGGTCTCGTCTTCACCTCGACCTACATGATCTACACGCTCGAGGTGTTCGGCACGCAGGCCAACGACCACATCCTGGGTGTGAGCCCCGAGGGCATCGGCGCCATCGGCGCGGTCGTGAACCTGGTGGTCACGGTCATCGTGTCGCTGGCGACCAAGCCTCCGTCGCACGAGATCCAGGAGATGGTCGAGAACATCAGGTACCCCGCCGCCACCCGTCGGACGGAGACCGCTGCCTGATCACCTCGCCGTGGGTACGCGGTACATCCGCCCCTGGATATCCCCCCGCCGCGTACCCACGGCGTCCTCCGGTGCCCGACGCCGTCCGGCGTCGGGCACCGTCCGTTCCTTGACCGCCCCGCACTGAACGGCCCGTAGGCTTGGCGGATGCACCTCGTCGCCCAGGAACTGGCCTTCGCGTACCCGGGGCGGGACGTGCTGGCCGGTGTGAGCGTCACCGTGAACGACGGCACGCGCCTCGGCGTCGTGGGGGAGAACGGGTCCGGCAAGTCCACGTTCCTGCATCTCCTGGCGGGCGACCTGCAGCCACGGTCGGGCGCGGTACGCCGGCAGGGCACCGTCGCCCTCGTCGAGCAGGAGCTGCACCCCACGCCGGGTCAGACCATCGGCGACCTGGTCGCGAGCACGCTCGACGGTCTGCGGGCGGCGGCCGCCGAGCTGGAGGCCGCTGCCGCCGCGTTCGACCACGGGTCGGGCGACCTCGCGGTGCTGGAGCGCACCCTCTCGCTCGCCGAGCACCTCGCCGCCTGGGACGCCGACCGGCGCGTCGAGGTGGCGCTCACGCGGCTCGGCGCTCCGCGCGACCCCGCCCGGCGGCTCGACCAGCTCAGCGTGGGGGAGCGGTTCCGGGTGCGCCTCGCGTGCCGCCTGGCGGAACGGTCCGACCTGCTCCTGCTCGACGAGCCCACCAACCACCTGGACGACTCCGCCATCGAGTTCCTCACGGGCGAGCTCGTGGCGTGGCGCGGCGGGGTCGTGCTCGTCACCCACGACCGTGAGCTGCTCGACGACGTCGCCACCGCGATCCTCGACCTCGACCCCTCCTGGGACGGCAAGCCGGTGCTGTACGGGCAGCCGGGCTACCTGGCCTACCGGTTCGCGAAGAACCAGGCGCTGCACCGCTGGAGGCAGCGCTACCGGGCTGAGCGGAAGCGGGCCGCCGCGCTCGCCGAACGGCTGGACGAGTCCTACGAGGGGCTGTCCGACGAGTGGCGCCCGGCGAAGGGCTCGCAGAAGCACCGCCGCGCCACGCACGCCCGCATCCACGTCAAGGCAGCCGACCGGCTCGTCCAGAAGCTCGAGGCCGAGGCCATCGAGGTTCCGGTGCCGCCCGTGGAGCTCGGGTTCCCGGACCTGCCGGCGATGTCACCTGGCTGGGACCCCAGCCACCCGGTCGTGGAGGTGCGCTCGCCGCGCGTCGGGGACGACGGCGGCGCCCGCGTGGACCTGCCGGGCACGCGGATCGCGATCCCGCCGTCGGGCCGGCTGCTCATCGTGGGGCCGAACGGCACCGGCAAGTCGACGCTGCTCGGCGCGCTGGCCGGCACCCTGCCGCTGGACCGGGGGAGCCGGTCGCTCGCGCCGGGTGCGCGCATCGGCGTCGTGGGACAGGAGAGCCAGCCCATCACCGGCAAGGCGCGCCTGCGGACGGGCTTCGAGACGTACGCCGACGAGGCGCTGCGGCTGCTCTCCTCCGGCGAGCTGGACCCGGACCACGTGGTGCCCGTCGCGGGTCTCGGCCTGCTCAGCGAGGATGACCTGGACCGGCCGCTCGCCGAGCTGTCCGCGGGGCAGCGGCGCCGGTTCGAGCTGGCGCGGGCGCTGCTGCACGCGCCGCACCTGCTGCTGCTGGACGAGCCGACGAACCACCTGTCGATCGACCTCGTCGACGAGCTGACCCGTGCCCTGCAGGTCACGCCCTGCGCCGTGGTGGTGGCCACCCACGACCGGCGCATGCGTTCGGACCTGGAGGACTGGCCGGTCCTGGACCTGAGCTAGGGCCCGGTCGGGCCCGAAGCTGTCGTCTACCCAGCGATTAAGCCCGAACTGTCGTCGATTTCGGGCCCGATCGCTGGGTAGAAGCGGACCTCTGCGAGGACGACCTCACGGAAGCCGGCCCACGTGGGCCATCGCCTGCTTGAGCAGCATGCCCTGACCGTTCATCATCTCGGCCTGGACGTCGTCGGCGCAGGCCTCCTCCGGCGTCAGCCAGGCGAGGTCCAGGGCGTTCTGCTGCGGACGGCAGTCGCCTGTGACGGGCACGACGTACGCGAGCGAGACCGCGTGCTGGCGCGGGTCGTGGAAAGCGGTGATGCCCGGTGTCGGGAAGTACTCGGCCACCGTAAACGGCTGCGGCGACGGCGGGACCTGCGGCAGCGCCACCGGACCGAGGTCCTTCTCGATGTGCCGCAGCAGCGCGTCGCGGACCCGCTCGTGATACATGACGCGCCCCGAGACCACGGCACGCGTCATCGTGCCCTGGGTGTTCGCCCGCAGGAGCAGCCCGACGGCGACCACGTCGCCCGAGTCGTCGACCCGGACCGGGACGGCGTCGACGTACACGAGCGGCAGCTGCGCCCGCACGACCGCGAGGTCCTCGTCGGTCAGCCACCCCGACACCTGGGACGGGTCGCGGTAGAAGTCGTCGTCGGATGGGTAGTCGGCAGTGTCCGTCACGGGGTCCGTTCTACCAGGTCGGGCCGAGCGGTGCCGATCCCCGCGCCGCGTGTGGAATAGCCGAGGGCGCCGCTGTGCTGCACCAAGGAGACGTTCAACGAGAGGAAACGAGACATGGCCACCGTCGACATCACCGACGCCACGTTCGAGAAGACCGTCAGCGACAGCGAGATCGTCCTCGTCGACTTCTGGGCCACCTGGTGCCCGCCGTGCAAGATGTTCGGTCCCGTCTTCGAGGCATCCTCGGACAAGAACACCGACATCGTGCACGCCAAGGTCGACACGGACGCCAACCCCGGCATCTCCTCGGCCGCGCAGGTCACGTCGATCCCCACGCTCATGGCGTTCCGGGACGGCGTGCTGGTCTTCCGTCAGGCGGGCGCGCTGCCCGCCAAGGGCCTCGCCGAGGTCGTCGAGGCCGTCCGCGGCCTGGACATGGAGGCCGTGAAGAAGGACCTCGCCGCGCAGCAGAACTGACGCGCTGCGAAGGTCCTCCTCCAGCATGCGATCAGGCATGGTCCAGAGCCCTGGAGCATGCCTGATCGCATGCTCGAAGCGGACCTACCAGCAGAGCACAGGTGCGCGAGGCGGGACTCGAACCCGCACGTCCGAAGACACCAGGACCTAAACCTGGCGCGGCTGCCAATTACGCCACTCGCGCGCGGCGGTCAGTCTACGGGTCAGCGGGCAGAACAGCGGAATGCCGCGAGCCCCGTGATGTGCCGGCCGAGCACCAGCGTGTGCACCTCGTCCGTGCCCTCGTAGGTGCGCACCGACTCCAGGTTGTTCGCGTGCCGCATGGGCGAGTGGTCCAGCGTGACCCCGTTGCCGCCCAGCACCGTCCGTGCCTCGCGGCAGACCTCGATGGCGATGCGCGCGTTGTTCAGCTTGCCCGCCGAGATCATGTGCCCCTCCAGGCGCCCGGCGTCCTTGAGGCGGCCGAGGTGCAGCGCCATGAGCTGCGCCTTGGTGATCTCCAGCGCCATGTCGACGAGCTTGGCCTGCGTGAGCTGGAAGCCCGCGATCGGCGTGCCGAACTGCTCGCGCTCCTTGGCGTAGGCCAGTGCTGACTCGAACGCGTCGCGCGCGGCGCCGACGGTGCCCCACACGATGCCGTACCGGGCCTCGTCCAGGCAGGCGAACGGGCCCGCCAGGCCGGGGTGCTCCGGCAGGAGCGCGTTCGTCGGCACGCGGACGCCGTCCAGGGTGATGTCGCACTGCACGGACGCGCGCATCGACAGCTTCGGCTCGATGGGCACCGCAGTGAACCCCCGCGCCGACGTCGGCACGATGAATCCGCGCACCCGGTCCCGCGCGCCGCCGTCGTCGGACGGCTCGGCGACCTTGGCCCAGATGATCGCGACGTCCGCGAACGAGGCCATGCCGATCCACCGCTTGGCGCCGTCCAGCACCCACTCGCCGCCGGCGTCGCCGCCCTCGCTGCCCGGCTCGAACCGGGCGCGCGTGGTCATGCTCGCCGGGTCGGACCCGGCGCCCGGCTCGGTGAGCCCGAAGCAGCCGACCAGCTCGCCCGTCGCCATGCGGGGGAGCCACAGCTGCTTCTGGGCCTCGGAGCCGTGCTTGTGGATCGCCGACATCGCCAGCGAACCCTGCACCGACACGAAGGTGCGGATACCGGAGTCGCCCGCCTCCAGCTCCTGCGCCGCCAGCCCGTACTCGACGGCGGACCGCCCGGCGCAGCCGTACCCCTCCAGGTGCATGCCGAGCAGGCCCAGCTCGCCCAGCTCCGGGACCAGCTCCTGCGGGAAGCGGGCGTCGGCGAACCAGCCGGCGATGTTCGGCCGGACACGGCGGTCCACGAACTCGCGCACCCGGTCGCGCGTGGCCAGCTCTGCGTCGCTCAGCTCGGCGTCGAGGTCGAGCAGGTCGGCGGGGGAACCCATGCTCAGCTCTGCCTCTCTTGATTGAGTCTGCGGTTTCGCTCCGGGCGAGTGCCTCGTTCCTCGGCCCTCACCCTTCGCTGCACCTCCGGCTCAGTCAAGCCCGAGGACCTTGCGGATCCGGGCCACGTGGCCGGTCGCCTTGACGTTGTAGAAGGACTCGGCCACGGTCAGGTCCGGGTTCACGACGAACGTCGAGCGGATGACGCCGACGTACGTCTTGCCGTAGTTCTGCTTCTCGCCCCAGGCGCCGTACGCCTCCAGCGTCGCGTGGTCCTCGTCGGACGCGAGCGGGAAGGTCAGCGCCTCAGCGGAGGCGAACTTCGTCAGCTTCGCCACCTTGTCGGGGGAGATGCCGACGACGGCGTAGCCGGCGCCCTGCAGCGAGGCCAGGGAGTCGCGGAAGTCGCAGGCCTCCTTGGTGCAGCCCGGCGTCGCCGCGGCCGGGTAGAAGTACACGATGACGCCCTTGTCTGTGCCGCTCGCGAGGTCGGCGAGGCGGACGGTGGTGCCGTCGGCGGTGGGCAGGCTGAAGTCGGGAGCCTTGTCCCCGGATTCGAGACGAGTGGTCATGCCCGTAACGGTAGCCGCCTCGTGGGCCGACGGCGGTCCGCCGGGCCGGACCTGTGGACAACCCCGTCCGCCGGTCGCGTAGCGTTGTCCTGTGAGCATCCCCGCTGTGACGAACGCCGCTACGAAGCCCGGCACCCTGCCGATCCGCATGCTGCACGACCGGCTCCTGGTCGAGCCCGAGACGGACTCGGCGGAGCGGCAGTCGACGGCCGGCCTGGTGATCCCGGCGACCGCCGTCGGGCCCAAGCGGCTCGCGTGGGCGACCGTCGTGGCCAAGGGCGAGCACGTGCGGCAGGTCGACGTGGGCGACCGGGTCCTGTACGACCCGGAGGAGCGTGCCGAGGTGGACCTCGCGGGCCGGGACTACGTGCTCCTGCGGGAGCGCGACGTGCACGGCGTGGCCGAGCGCGACGAGGCGGACGGCTCGACCGGCCTGTACCTGTAGGCAGGTCGGGCTGTCGTGCAGTTCACAGGGCCGGGCTGCTCGTTCGGTTACCGGTGACGTTGCTGGTCCTGGTAGTGTTTCACTCCGTTGCGCGCCATTAGCTCAATTGGCAGAGCAGCTGACTCTTAATCAGCGGGTTCTAGGTTCAAGTCCTAGATGGCGCACCAACGCGGCGGTCCGGCACCCCCCTCTCGGGGCGGTGGTGAGGGCGGCCGTGAGGCGGAGAAATCGGTGCGCCAGAGGGTCCCGGCCCTGGTAATCTTTCCGTCGCAGGCGCCATTAGCTCAATTGGCAGAGCAGCTGACTCTTAATCAGCGGGTTCATGGTTCGAGTCCATGATGGCGCACCCACACAGCGAAGGCCCCCACCACGGTGGGGGCCTTCGTCGTTCCCGGACCCGTCCAGAACTTCACCCGCTCCTCTCGGCTCCCTGACCAGGCAAATCATCCAGGTTCCTTCCAGTTTGTCCGCAGGTTGCCTGGTGCTCCTCTTCCGTTCATCAGTCCAGGTCAGGTTGGCCTCCGGACGTGCTCAGGGCCGTCCACCTTGACGGAACAGAGAGAGGACGGCCATGCGGCCAGTCACCAGGAAACAGCGAGGTCGCCAGCAGGCGGGTCTCGTCGCAGCGGTCACGGCAGGGACGCTCGTCATGACGGGGTGGGTCGCGACGTCGTCGTCCGCTGCACCCGCGGAGACCGGTCGCCCCGCGGGGAGCACGGCCGCGACGGCCCCGCGTGAGCCGGCGGCTCCGGCGCCGGAGGGTCCGGCCCTCACGCCCGCCGACGGAGAGTTCCTCGAGGGGACCGTTCCGGTCGCGGCCGAGCCTGTCGCCCCCGGCGACGACGTCGAGAGCCTCACCGTCGACGGCACCGACGTGCCTGGCGCCACCGAGACGCTCGGCACCTCGGTCCTCAGCTACGCCGTCGGCAGCAACTCCACCGAGGCGCGCTACCAGAACTACGTGTCCGTCAACGGGTCGGAGCCGATCCACCTGCCCGACGCCGCGAACGAGCGGGTCGAGCTGGAGATCCCCAACGAGTACCTCGTGACCGGCGAGAACACCGTCGAGGTGGTCGCAGGGACGTTCGCCACAAGCTGCGGCACCAACCACGACGACTTCGTGCTGTCCGACTTCACGCTGGAGCCGCTCGGCGAGCTGGCCGACGGCGAGGAGAACGAGTACACCTACGCGTTCGGTGACGGCAGCTGCGGTACCAACGGCAACTTGCTGCGCAAGGCCGAGCTGTCCTTCTTTCTCCAGGGCGACCCGCAGGGCACGACCGGCCTCAGCGCCGACCTCGACACCACCACGCTGGCCAACGGCGAGCACACGATCGAGGCGCGCACGGCGTCGGGCGACGTGACGGCGCACCAGGTCCGCGTGAACAACGCGCCGACCGGCGCGCCACGCCTCACCCCGGTCGACGGCACCCTCGCCAACGGCACCGTCATCGTCACGGGCGCCCGCCCGGCGGACGGCGACGGCGGCACGACCGCGCTCACCGTCGACGGCGAGGCTGTCGAGACCACCGGCACCCTGGGTTCCGGCGATGCGGCGTTCTCGTTCGACGTCGGCTCGAACTCCGTCGACGGGAGGGCCGCGAACCTCCTGGTCGTGAACGGGATCGAGACACCGCTGGGTGGCTCGTACTCCAGCCGCCGCGTGGACGTCACGATCCCCAACGAGTGGCTGCGCCCCGGTGAGAACACCGTCCAGGTCATCACGGGGACCTTCGCGGACGACTGCAACCGCGACGACTTCACCATCTCCGACCTCGCGCTCACGCCCGCCGAGGGCACGGCGTCCGGCGTCGGCCTCGAGCCCACCTACCGGCTGGGCGACGGCACCTGCGGGTCCAACACCTCGCTGCTGCGAGAGATCACGGCGACCTTCGAGGTCGACGCCGCCGCGCGCGGCCTGCGCGCCGACCTCGACACGGCCACGCTGGACGACGGCGAGCACGAGCTCGCCGCCACCTCCACCACCGGCGAGACCGCGACCCGCGCCCTGTTCACGGACAACACCGGCCCGGCGCTCGTGACGGTCACCCCGGCCGACGGCGACCGGCTCACCTCGAGCGTGCCGCTCGCGGTCTCGGTCGATGACGCGTCCGGCGTGGTCCAGGGCCCGGACATCACGCTCGACGGCGAGAAGATCGCCCTGGGCGACCTGGTCGGCCCGGGCCTCCCCGCGGGTGACCACACCCTCGCGGTCTCGGCGACCGACGGCCTCGGCAACGAGGTGACCCACGAGATCGCGTTCGCCAGCGCGGGGATCCCGGACGTGCCGGTCGACGTCGCACCGGCGTCGGGCGCCTCGGACGTGGGCCGCACGGTGACGCTGAGCGCCGAGGTCGCGGAACCGGACGGCGGAAAGGTCACCACCACTTTCTCCAGCGCCGAGATCCTCACGCCGACCAGGGCCTGGCAGGGCGAGAGCGACGGTGTGCCGACCGGCTTGCGGGTGCCCGGCCAGGAGAAGCTGAGCACCAGGGCGCTGGAGCCGGGCGACGGCAGGTCCGCGGACTCGCCGACGTCGAGCGACGTGACCTACCAGCGGTTCGACGTGCCGGTCCGCGGCAAGGTCGAGGCGCCGGTGCTGCGCTGGGAGGGCACTGCCGACCCGGCGCGCCTGGTCAGCCTCCGGGCCTGGAACCCGGACACGTCCGCCTGGGACGTCGTCGCCTCCGCGCGCGGCGCCGTCGACGGCGCCACGGTGCTCGAGGGCGCGGTGACCCGGGACTACGTGGACCGGGGCAAGGTCCGCGCCATGGTCACGGGCGAGGACCCCTTCGCGGACGACATCGACGCAGGCGACGCCGACCGGTTCGCGAACCCCGACGACTACGACTTCTCGATGGTCCACTACACGGACACGCAGTACCTGTCGGAGGGCGCCGTCGAGCAGGAGACCGCCGAGGAGCGTGCCGTGTGGGGCAAGGCCTACACGGGCGTCATGGACTGGATCGTCGACAACGCCGAGCAGCGCAAGATCGCGTACGTGGCGCACACCGGCGACATCATCGAGAACAACATCCGGGCCATCCCGCCGGAGCTCGAGGAGCAGGTGGCGGGCGAGTTCGAGTTCGCGTCCGAGGCCCAGGGCCGGATCGACGCGGCGGGCATCCCGAACGGCGTCGTCGCGGGCAACCACGACAACCAGTCGGGGACCAACCCGGAGCTGTTCAACCAGCACTTCGGGCCGGACCGGTACGAGGAGCTCGCCGAGGGCTGGGAGGACGCGACCTACGGCGGCTCCATGGAGCCGGGCTCGAACGAGAACCACTACGACCTGTTCTCGGCCGGCGGCCTGGACTTCGTGGTCGTGGGCCTGTCCTACGGCGTGACGAGGGACGAGGCCGAGTGGGCCGCCTCGATCTTCGACCGGTACTCGGACCGCAACGGGATCCTGCTCACGCACGACTACCTGGAGCCGTCATCGTCGCCCGACGGGCGCGGCGCGAACTTCGGCGGGTCCGACGGGCCGCTGTTGTACAACCTGCTCGTCAAGGACAACCCGAACGTGTTCATGGTGCTGGCCGGGCACCGGCACGGCGTGGGCACCAACGTACGCCCGCCCGTGGTCGGCGACATCGGGGGCGGCGTGGTCGAGCTGCTCGCGGACTACCAGTTCTACACGGTGTCCGCCGACCAGCTGGGACTCACCGAGATCGGTGGCTACAAGCCGACCGACCGGCTCCGGTTCGGCGCCTCGTTCTTCCGCATGCTGCAGTTCGACGTCGACCGCGGCGAGGTGTCCATCGACACCTACTCGCCGCTGCTGGGCGAGTTCGGCGCGACGGAGTACGACGAGGACCAGCGGTACAACGGCCTCGAGGACAACATGGTGCTGCCCGTCGACCTGACCTCCCGCACCACGTCGTTCACCACCGAGTCCGTGGTGCTGTACGACCCGGTGCACCGGATCGGTACGGACACGGTGGCCTCCGGTGAGGTCGCCTCGGTCCGGTGGGACCGGCTCAAGCCGGGCCGCACCTACGCCTGGTTCGTCACGGCCAGCACCTCCGGGGGCGGCACGACGACGGCGTCGCCGGCGTACTTCACGACGGCGCGGCGTTGAGGTTCGGACGCACCGTGGCCCTGGCGGGGCTGCTCGCAGTGGTGAGCAGCCCCGCCGTCGGGCAGACCGCGTGGGCGCACGACGCCACCAGCGATGTCTACGCGGAGGTGACCCCTGCGGCGTCGGACGGCGCAGGGCCGACGGCGGACGTCACGGCCGTGCTCGATCTCGAGTACGACCTGCTGATGAAGTCCGCCTGGCTGCGGGCCGAGGCGTACGAGGCGACGGACCGGGACGACCAGCTCGCGCAGCTCGACCAGCACGAGCGGGCCGTCGACGGGTACGTCACCGACCGGTTCGCCGTCGCCTACGACGGCGAGCCGTGCGTGCCGACGCTCGATGCCGCCGACGTGGTGGAGCGTGGGGAGCGGCCGTATGCCTCCCTGACGTACTCGTTCGCGTGCGACGGCGGGCCGGAGGGCGTGCACGAGGTGTCCAGCGGCCTGTTCCCGGACGCCGAGTCGTTCGTGCACTCCACCGAGACGATCGTGGCGTACACGCTCGACGAGGAGGAGGGCTCCGCGGTGCTCACCGCGGCGTCGCCCACGCTCACCACAGGGGAGAACCGACTGCTCAAGCAGGTGGGCGAGTTCTTCGTGCTGGGCGGCGAGCACCTCTTGTTCGGGCTGGACCACGTGCTGTTCCTGCTGGCGCTGCTGATCGGCGCCCGCAGGCTGCGCGACATCGTCTGGACCGCCACGGCGTTCACCGTCGCGCACTCGGTGACGTTCCTGCTCGCGGCGCTGGGTGTGGTGTCGGTGCCCGCGGCGGTGGTTGAGCCGATCATCGCGGCGTCCATCGCGGTGGTGGCCGCCGTGGACCTGTACCTGATCTGGCGCGGGCGCGCCGGCGCGCCGTCCGGCACGGTGCGCGACGGCCTGCGCTGGCGGGCCGACGCCGGTGCACGCGGTGCGCTGACGGCCTGGGAGCGGTGGCGGCTGCCCGTCGTGTTCGCCTTCGGGCTGGTGCACGGCGTGGGGTTCGCGGGTGCGCTCGGGATCGAGGCCGCCTGGTCGTGGACCCTGCTGTGGTCGCTGCTGTCGTTCAACGTGGGCATCGAGGCCGTGCAGCTCGGGATCATCGCCGTGGTGTTCCCGCTGCTGGTGCTGCTTCGTGTGCGTGCCTCGCGGACGGCCCGGTGGGTGCTCGGAGCGGCGACGGCGGCGATCGCGGTGGTCGCCCTCTACTGGTTGGTGGAACGGCTAGCGGGAACCGGGTGACCGCCGACCGTAGGCCTGCTCGCTCCAACCCGTCGAACGTAGGAGTGGTCGCCTCATGAGCAGCTACGAGGCGACTACTCCTACGTTCGGCGGGTGCTGGTCCTGCTCATCCGCCGTGCTGCTGATCATGCGGCGCCCACGATGGTCGCTATCCAGGAGTTGACCTCGGATACCGCGATATCGATCGTCAGGTCTGGGCGTCCCATCGCTGTCGCGGCTGCGATGAAGTCGGGTCGCCAGTGCGGATACGCCTCCACTGTGCACGGCCATGGACGTGCGGCTCGTCCGAGAACATGTGCATCGCTGGCCCGCGCACTGAAGATATCTGCGCATGCCGCGTTCAGTTCGCGCAGCGTAACGACGCCCTTGACCTGCGCGAGGTCTCGCAGAGCGAGCAGATCCACTACATCGCGTGCACGATCGTTCCTGGCGGTCGGCGGATCGTGCGGATCCGTACACGCATGCAGCTTCTGCGCGATCTGATAGCGCAGGGCGATCCCCAGTAGCCGATCGGGTGATGGCAGGCCGAAGTGGTCGAGCCGCGGTGCCGGGAGTACATCGTTGCTCACGGTTGCCGAGCCCTCATCGGGTGCGATCTCGACCTGGATCCTGCGCCAGATCTTTCCCCGGATGCTCAGCCTGACGTCGAAGCGGCGTGGCTTTGCGACGCGGGCGGGGGTCTCGATCGTCTCGATGGGACCGCGGTGCAGGGCGAGGGGCCCCCATGGCTCGGCCAGGACGGCGTCGAGGCGTCGGACGAATTCATCGATGTCGCCGCTGATGATCCCGTCGACGTCCCTGGTCGGCCTAGCCGACCTACCAAGGCGATGCTGCAGGTAGGTCCCTCCTTTGAGGAGGAAGGTCGGGTGGGCGGATGATCCGACGGCGCGCTGCAGCGAGGCCACCACTACGGTGGACGCGACCAACCAGCCGAGGCGCCCGCTGTCCAGGTCAACCTTGTCGTGTGCCGCGGCAATCCAGGCGTCAAGGACTCGTGCGTTCGTGGGTTCCTTGTCGCGGTCCGAGAGGTAGCCGATCAGGGCGATCGGGTCACCGGCGGTCACGCCCGTTCGTCCAGGCGAGTGGCGAGCGCCTGCTCATCCACTGCGTGCAGGCGCCCAGCCGCAGCGCTGCGCTCCAGCGCCTGCCGGATCAGGTAGGTCGGGACACCGCTGTCGATGGACTGTCGAATCGCGGTCGCGAGAGTGACCGTCGGGATCTCGTCCCACCAGCCGATCTCGTCGTCGGCGAGGTCCTCGTGGTGGACCGCGTAGAAATCTCCGCCGGAACGGCGGATGCGCCGGTTCCGGGGAACGGTGACGTCTATGCGACCGGGGTTGATGTCGCTGACCTCGTACGCGGCGAGCGCCGTCTCGTGGCTCAGACAGGCTCGAGGATCACCGGTCCACAGGACTGCCTGCATGTACGGGGCATTCGGGCTTGTTGGAAACCTGGGGAACCTGTAGATCGCGGTCGCGACCCGTTCGATCTTCCTTCTTCGGGCGAGCATGGCGACGGCGCCCTCGCTGATACCAAGTCGCCGGGCGTCGGACAGAGTGACGAAACCATGCTGGTCGAGCGCCACGTCCCACAGCAGGTCCAGTGCGTGCATGATCCCCCTCCGGGTCAAAACACTAACGGAAGCATTAGTGTTTTGACTCAGTCTGGTTCGAGAACGGAGATGGACCGTGCTGGTCTGAATTGCCATGGCCACCATCTTCAAGCAGTTGCCGACTTTTGGCTCGCGTTGATGAGTAACGTTGCGTATAGGCAACGGCCGGGTGGCCGACGATGCTCTGGGCGAGTCGCTAAGGGTGTGCCGACCAGAACTTCTCCAGCTCGGCGTCCAACGCCGGAGCCACCTGCATGGGGAGCGAGTGCGTGGTGTCGGGCCAGATCTTGACCTGGGCGTCGGGGATCAGCTTGGCCTTCTCGGCTGCGGCCTCGCCGCCCGCCAGCGACGAGTCGCTCGCGATCGCCACGTAGACCGGCATGGGCAGGTTCTTCAGCTGGGCGTCGGTCAGCTGGCTGGGGTTCGGTAGCCCGGACGAGTCGTAGCTCTCGGCGCCGAGGTTGATCATCCTGGCGAGAGGGTCGTTCGGGTCGACCTCCTCGTTCTCGACGCCGCCGATCTTGTTCAGACCTGCCTCCCGCCAGGAGTCCGGCAGGAAGGGCAGCGAGACCGGGATGCTCGCGAGCACCACCGACAGCGGCAGCGTGCCCAGGGTGAGGATCGGCTCCAGCAGGGTCAGGCTGGCCAGGCGCTCCGGATGGCGCACCGCGACGGCGGCGGCCAGCCCGCCGCCCTGGGAGTGGCCCACCAGGTGGGCGCGCTCGATGCTCAGGCCGGCCATGGCTTCGTCGACCCACTGGGCGGAGTCTCCGACGCCGCGCATCGGGACCGTCTGCTCGGACAGACCGGTGTCGCCGATGACGTCGAAGGCGTACACCGTGCGGTGCTCGATGTAGTGCGGCAGGTTGTCGGCCCACATCGGGACGGCGGACGACCGCCCCGGCAGCAGGACGACGGGGGCGGCGTCGGCCCGGCCCTCCGCGATCCAGGCGTAGCCGCGCACCGTGCCGAAGCTCGTCTCGACGTCGTGGGTCTCGGTGGGTTCCGGCATGCCGCCGAGCGCCTCGGCGTACGCGTCCTCGTAGGCCAGGCGGGCCTCCGACGTCCGGAAGTGGCCGACGCCCGGGCCGCCTGTCGCGAGGAGCAGCAGCAGTCCGCTGGTGGAGACGGTCGCGACGGCGGCGAGCAGGACGATCGGCCAGCGGCGCCGCGTGCGCCGGGTCTGGTTCTCGCGCATCGGGGATCCCTTCAGGGGCAGGTAAGGTTTTGCAATACGATCGCATCGTAACAGGTTGCGATGCGATCGTATTGCTACGCTGTACGCATGCCGAGAGTCGTCGATCACGCAGAGCGCCGCCGACAGATCGTCTTCGCGCTCTGGCTGGTGATCGCCGAGCAGGGGATCGAGGGCGTCAGCCTGCGCCACGTGGCCGCGGAGGCCGGCGTCTCGATGGGCCGGATCCAGCACTACTTCGGCACCAAGGAGGCCCTCGTCCTGGCGGGCTGCACCGCGCTCGTCGACAGCGCGTACGGTGGCTACCTCGAGACAGCCGACGCCGCGCCGCGCGATCGGCTGCTGCACGTCGTGAGCCAGCAGATCCCCCAGGACGACGGCGGCCGCATCGGCGTCAGCGTCTGGTACGCCTACGTGGCGAAGTCGATCAACCACACCGCCGTCCGGCAGGTGCTGGCCGAGGCACGGCGGGGTGCCGAGGAGGAGTGCGTGCGGCTGATCCGCGCCGGCCGTGGTGCGGGCGCTGACGCCGAGGATCCGGCGGCCCTGGACCAGGCCCGGCGTCTGCTCGCGCTGGCCGACGGGCTGACCCTGCGGGTGCTGGTCGGGGACCTCGAGCCGGACGAGGCCGTGGCCATGCTCGAAGCCGAGGTCGACCGGATCTGACTGTCGACCGGATCTGACGGCGGCTCAGCCGGAGCGGTCGCTGCCGCTCTCGCCCAGCACGCCGCCGAACAGCTCCTCGGCGTTCCGCGCGACCTCGACGTCTCGGTCCATCCGGTTCGCCGCGCTGAACGGCTCGCCAGGTCGGGTCCAGGTGTCGCTCACCCCACGCCGGATCCACCCGAGGACGAGCCGCGCGCCGTCGACGCCGCGCCTGTGCGCGGTCGCCGTGAGTCGCGCGAGGTCGGCGTCGGACAGGTCGACGACGATCCGTCGGCCGTCGAGCTCGACCCGCGAGCAGGAGTGGTCGGTCATGGCTTCACCGCTCAGGCGTCGTCGGGGAGGACGCGGAACGCCCGGTCCTCCGTGAGCGGGCGGATGGTGCGGAAGTCCCGACGGTCGAGGGTCAGGATCGCGGTCGTGCAGTAGTCCCGGGCGGTGACCGCGATGACGGCGTCGGTGAGGTCAAGGTGGAGGTCGTCGTACTGGACCTGCACCGCGCGCGCAGCGCGCAGGCTGTCGGCGGCGAGCTGGGTGATGATGAATCGACCCGACGTGGTCTGTCGGACGATCACGTCCAGGAGCGTGCCGGCGACCTGGCGGCCGAATCGTCCCGTGACGAGATGGTCGAGCTCCGCGAGGACGACCGGCGGAACGATGACGGCGCTCGCGCGGTCGATGACGCTGCGGGCGCCGGCATGCTCGGGCGCGTCGGTGTCGATCGAGGCGATGATGCCTGAGGTGTCCGCCACGACGATCATTCGGCGCTGGGCTCCGAGCCCATCGACCCGAGGATCTCGTCGGTCCGGGAGGCGAAGGTCGGATCGCCGCTCGAGGCGCGCGGGAGACCGACTGGCTCGTCCCACACGCGGTGGCGGAGAAGCGCCTGCTGCACGCCCTCGCGGATGATCTCGGCCTCGCTGACGCCGCGGCGCGCGGCGGCGATCTTGAGGTCGCGCAGGTCGTTCTCGTCGAGATAGACCGTGGTCCGCTTGAGAGCCATCTGCATATGGTACGACTGCCATACGTCGACGGGCAGGTCGATAGGCGGTGCGATGGCGCGCATGTTCAGCTCCTCCGTTCGCCGGGGGTCCGGCGTCTGCCCACAGCCTGCCGCGCGCTCCCCGCGGTGTGCGCGGCGAGCCGCGAATCCTTGCGGATACGCAATGCCCGGCCCGCACCTCGTACGCTCTTCGGTGTGAGCCAGCCAGTTCCTCCCCGACCCGACGCCGCCGACCGTCCCGAGCTCTCGGGCTTCCGGACCAAGCCGGTCTCCTTCGTGCGCCGGTCCGGCAGGCTCACGGACAAGCAGAAGCGGATGTGGACCGAGCTCCACTCCACGTACCTCGTGGACGTGCCGAGGGCGATCGCGCGTACCTCCGTCGACCCGGAGTTCGTCCTCGACAGGGAAGCCGTGTTCGGTCGCCGGGCACCGCTGGTCGTGGAGATCGGATCGGGCCTCGGTGACGCCGTCGTCGACGCTGCCACCACCGACCCGGAGCGTGACTACCTCGCCGTCGAGGTCTACCAGCCCGGGCTCGCGCACACGATCGCGCGCGCCGAGCGAGCGGGTGCGACCCTCGGTCAGGCCGGTCTGCCCAACCTGCGACTCGTGCAGGCCAACGCGGCCGAGCTGCTGGCGACCACGATCCTGGCCGGGACGGTGGACGAGCTCTGGGTCTTCTTCCCCGACCCCTGGCACAAGGCGCGCCACCACAAGCGTCGCCTGGTCACCGGGGAGTTCGCGGCGCTCGCTGCCCGTGTGCTGCGGCCGGGCGGGACGCTGCGCCTCGCCACGGACTGGGCCGAGTACGCCGAGCAGATGATCGAGGCCCTGGACGCGGACGAGGACCTCAGCAACGCGCACGGCTCCGGGAACCAGGCGCCCCGTTTCGAGCGGCGGGTGCTGACCGGGTTCGAGCGCAAGGCGCACGGTGCCGGCCGGGCGATCGCGGACCTGACGTACGTCCGCCGCTGACGCCGTCGCCGCTGACGCCGTCGCCGCTGACGCCGTCGACCCGGCCCTGGGGCTGCCCATGCCGCGCCAGGAGCGGGTGAAATGTAACGACTTGGTCAAGTCGGAAATCGCCGAGAGAACCGATTGCCTCGAGTATGTGAAATACGGAACATTGGGCGCGGTGCGAAGGGCGCACCGGGTCGCGGGCAGAGCGCGTGTCCCCATGAGCCAGTGGAGGCGTCATGAGTGACGTACCGGCCCCAGGGCCTGTTGAAACCGATTACCAACGCGTCGAACGCTCGGAAGAGTTCCAGAGCCTCCGTAAGGCGTTCCGGAACTTCGTCTTCCCGATGACCGCACTGTTCCTCGTGTGGTACCTGCTCTACGCGGTCCTGAGCACCTACGCGCACGAGTTCATGAGCATCCGCGTCGGGGGGACCTTCACGGTCGGCCTGATCTTCGGGCTACTGCAGTTCGCGTCCACGTTCGTGATCACCACTGTCTACGCGCGGTGGGCGAACAACAAGTTCGACGCCCGGGCGAAGGCCATGCGCGAAGAGATCGAGGAGGGCCAGCTGTGAACGGGACCGTCATGGCAGCGGCGGCCACCAACGTCGGCAACATCTGGATCAACATCGGCATCTTCGCGGCGTTCGTCGTGGTCACCCTGATCGTCGTCTTCCGGGTGTCCCGCCAGAACAAGAGCGCCGCCGACTTCTACGCCGGCGGCCGCAACTTCACGGGCACGCAGAACGGAACGGCGATCGCCGGCGACTACCTGTCGGCGGCGAGCTTCCTCGGGATCGCGGGCGCTATCGCGGTCAACGGTTACGACGGCTTCCTGTACTCCATCGGCTTCCTCGTGGCCTGGCTCGTGGCTCTGCTCCTGGTCGCCGAGCTGCTGCGCAACACCGGCAAGTTCACGATGGCGGACGTGCTGTCGTTCCGGCTCAAGCAGCGTCCGATCCGGCTGGCCGCCGCGATCTCCACGCTCGCCGTCGTGTTCTTCTACCTGCTGGCACAGATGGCCGGCGCCGGAGGGCTCGTGGCCCTCCTGCTCGGCGTCACCGACTCGGTCGGCCAGGGCGTCGTCATCGCGGTGGTCGGCGCCCTCATGATCCTGTACGTGCTGGTGGGCGGCATGAAGGGCACCACATGGGTGCAGATCATCAAGGCCACGCTGCTCATCGCGGGTGCTGCCGTCATGACGGTCTGGGTGCTCGCCAACTTCGGCTTCAGCCTCTCCGCGGTCATGCAGGAGGCCGTCAAGGTGGCCGGCGAGGGCGGTGAGGCCCTCCTCGAGCCGGGCGCGAAGTACGGCGTCTCCGCGATCACGCAGCTCGACTTCCTGTCGCTTGCGCTCGCCCTGGTGCTCGGTACCGCGGGCCTCCCGCACGTGCTGATGCGGTTCTACACGGTGCCGTCGGCCAAGGAGGCCCGGAAGTCCGTGGTCGTAGCGATCTGGCTGATCGGCATCTTCTACCTGTTCACCCTGGTGCTCGGGTACGGCGCCGCGGCCCTCGTCGGACCCGAGGTGATCCTCGCGGCACCAGGCGGGGCCAACTCCGCCGCACCGCTGCTCGCCTTCGAGCTGGGCGGCGAGATCCTGCTCGGCATCATCGCGGCGGTGGCCTTCGCGACCATCCTCGCGGTGGTGGCCGGCCTGACCATCACCGCGGCGGCCAGCTTCTCCCACGACATCTACGCCTCCATCATCAAGAAGGGGCAGGTGGCGCCGGACGGCGAGGTCCGGGTGGCCCGCTGGACGGTCGTCGTGATCGGCATCGTCGCGATCATCGGCGGAATCTTCGCCAACGGGCAGAACATCGCGTTCCTCGTGGCGCTCGCGTTCTGCGTCGCGGCGTCGGCGAACCTGCCGACGATCATCTACTCGCTGTTCTGGAAGCGGTTCAACACGTCCGGCGCGCTGTGGAGCATCTACGGCGGTCTGAGCTCGACGATCCTGCTGATCATCTTCTCGCCGGTCGTGTCCGGCAAGGTGGACCCGGCCACCGGAGCCAGCCTGTCGATGATCAAGGATCCCTCGATCGACTTCCACTGGTTCCCGCTCGACAACCCGGGCATCGTGACCATCCCGCTCGCGTTCGTGCTCGGCATCGTCGGCACGTACCTGAGCAAGGAGCGGTCGCACCCGGAGAAGTACGCCGAGATGGAGGTCCGCTCCCTCACGGGCGCGGGTGCGGAAAAGGCAACGGCCCACTGACCCTCGTTGAGTGCTGGCTTTTTGTGGATCTGCGGCGCCGAAACCCACAAATAGCCAGCACTCAGCGGGGGGTGGGGTCTAGGCGGATGATCACCGACTTGGAGGCCGGGGTGTTGCTGCCCTCTGCCGTGTGGTCCAGCGGGACCAGCACGTTGGTCTCCGGGAAATAGGCTGCCGCACAGCCGCGCGCGGTCGGGAACGCGATGACGCGGAACCCGGGAGCCCGGCGCTCCTCCGTGCTCCCGTCCCGCCCGGGCCACTCGCTGACCAGGTCCACCGTGTCGCCGTCGGCGAACCCGAGAGCCGTCAGGTCCTCGGGACGCACGAACACGACCCGCCGTCCGCCCTTCACGCCGCGGTACCGGTCGTCGAGGCCGTAGACGGTGGTGTTGAACTGGTCATGGGAGCGGACGGTCTGGAGCAGCAGCCGGCCCTCGGGGACCTGGACCACCTCCAGCTCGTTCACCGTGAAGTTCGCCTTGCCGGTGGTCGTCGGGAAGAGGCGGGCGTCGCGCGGCGGGTGCGGCAGCACGAACCCGCCGGGCTCGGCGACCCGTCGCTCGAAGTCCTCGAAGCCGGGGATCACGCGGGAGATCGAGTCGCGGATGCGGGAGTAGTCGTCGGCGAACTCCTCCCACGGTGTGTCGTCCTGGGGACCGAGCACCCGGCGGGCCAGGTCGCAGAGGATCGCCGTCTCGCTGCGCAGGTGGTCCGACGCCGGTGCGAGCCGCCCCCGCGACGTGTGCACCACACTCATGGAGTCCTCGACCGTGACGACCTGCTCGCGCCCGCCCGTGCGGTCCCGCTCGGTGCGTCCGAGGCACGGGAGCACGAGGGACCGCTTGCCGGGCAGCACGTGGGACCGGTTGAGCTTGGTCGAGACGTGCACCGTGAGCGGCACCTCCCGCAGGGCCGCCTCGGTGACGGCGCTGTCCGGCGTGGCGGCGGCGAAGTTGCCGCCGACGGCCATGAAGACCCGCAGGTGTCCGTCGCGCAGGGCCCGGACGGTGTCCACGACGTCGAGCCCGGGCGCGCGCGGCGGATCGAAGCCGAGCTCCGTGGCCAGCGCGTCGAGGAACGGCTCGGTGGGGCGCTCCCAGATGCCCATGGTGCGGTCGCCCTGCACGTTGCTGTGCCCGCGCACCGGGCAGGCGCCGGCGCCCGGGCGGCCGACGTTCCCGCGCAGCAGCAGGAAGCTCACCACCTCGCGGATGGTCGCCACCGCCTGCTTGTGCTGGGTCAGGCCCATCGCCCAGCAGACGATGACCTTCTCGGCGGCCAGGACGTCGCCCACGAAGTCCTCGATCTCGGACCACTCCAGCCCGGTGGCCCGCTCGACGTCGGTCCGGTCCACCGCGCGCCACGCTGCCGCGGCCGCGGGGAACCCCGAGGTGTGCTCGGCGATGAACTCGTGGTCCAGGACGCCCGGGTGCCCGGCGGTGCGGGCGTCGTCGTCCGCCTCCAGGAGCAGGCGGTTGACCGCTTGGAACAGCGCCAGGTCGCCGGCGAGGCGGACCTGCAGGAACCGGTCGGCCAGCTTGGTGCCCTGCCCGATCACGCCACGCACCCGCTGCGGGTTCTTGAAGGACTGCAGCCCCGCCTCGGGCAGCGGGTTGATCGCCACGATCCGCGCGCCGCGGTCCTTGGCCTCCTCGAGCGCGGTGAGCATCCGCGGGTGGTTGGTCCCGGGATTCTGCCCGACGACGACGATCAGGTCCGCGTGGTCGGTGATGTCCTCGAGGGACACGCTGCCCTTGCCGATGCCGAGCGTCTCCGTCAGCGCGGTGCCCGACGACTCGTGGCACATGTTCGAGCAGTCCGGCAGGTTGTTCGTGCCGAGCTTGCGGGCGAGGAGCTGGTAGAGGAACGCGGCCTCGTTGCTGGTGCGGCCGGAGGTGTAGAACGCGGCCTGGTCCGGTGAGTCGAGGCCCCGCAGCTCGGACGCGACCAGGTCGAGAGCCTCGTCCCAGGGCACGGGCCGGTAGTGGTCGGAGCCCTCGTCCCGAAGCATGGGCTCCGTGAGCCGGCCCGACTTGCCCAGCCGGTGGTCGGTCCACGTGGCCAGCTCGGAGATCGGGTGCTCGGCGAAGAACGCGGCGTCAGCGCGCTTGCGGGTGGACTCCTCGGCGACGGCCTTGGCGCCGTTCTCGCAGAACTCCGCCAGGTGTGGCTTGCCGGGCTCCGGCCAGGCGCACCCGGGGCAGTCGAAGCCGCGGTGCTGGTTGACCAGGGGAAGCGTGCGCAGGCCGCGCGCTACGCCGGCCTCGTCGAAGACGTGCGCGAGGCCGTGCACGACTCCCGGTACGCCGGCGGCGCTGCTCTTCGGGGGGCCGACGCGCAGGGCCTGCTCGGGGGCGTCGGTGCGGGCTTCGTCGCTCACGTCGGTCACGGTTTGACCTTACGCCGGACTTCATCCGGTGTAGCGGGTCGGGACATATCGGTCAGTGTGGGGGTGAGGTGGGCGGGGCTGCTCGGGGTGGGCGGGCTTGGGTCGGTGCGGGTGGGTGTGGGTGTGGGTGTGGGTGCTGGATGCGGGGTGCTGGGCGGCTGGGACCAGGCACTGGGCCACCGTGGAGCTGGCCGGTGTGCCGAGTGCAGAGTTGGTTGCGGGCACCTGCGCCGACTGCAGACTTCGTTGCGGTGTGAGAGGTCGCAACCGCAACGATCTCTGCACTCGTGATCTCGCGGTGCACCTAACTCTGCAATGGGCGGGTGCCAGGTGGCTCAGGGCCCGGGTCGAGGCGGGGCCGGGGTCGGTCGGGGACCCAGGCCCAGGCCCAGGCCCGGAGCCGGAGCCGGAGCCATGCCCACGCCCACGCCCACGCCTACCCAGGCCCAAGGCATGGACATATCGGCCGGTGCGGGTGCGAGACTGGCGGCATGGGAGTCGTCACCGACCGACGGCGCGTTGTCCGCGTCCGTGCGGGCGCACGCGCGGCACGTCCGGACACGCTCGCCGTCGAGGAACCGCTGATGGTCCGGCTGGTCGGACCCGGCCCCGGCCCCGGCCTCGGCCCAGGCCCAGGCCCAGGCACGGGCACGGGCACGGGTCCGGGCGCCGGCCCCGTGCCGGGCGCCGGCCCCGTGCCGGGTGGCGGGACGACGCCGGCAGGCGGCCCGGCGCCGGGCAGCAGCGCCCTGACCCTGACGATGCGGACCCCGGGCGACGACTTCGACCTCGTGGCCGGCTGGCTGGTCTCCGAGGGAGCCGTGGCCGCGGCAGAGGACATCGCGGGGATGCGGCTGTGCCCCGACGAGGACAACACCGTCGAGGTGGCGCTGGCCCGCGGCATCGAACCCCCACGGCAGCGCGCCTTCGCGACGACCAGCGCGTGCGGCGTCTGCGGGTCGGACACCGTCGTCGAGGTGCGGGCCGGGCTGCGCTGGCCGGTCGCCCGTGACCCGGTCACCGTGAGCGCGGACGTCATCGCCGCCCTGCCCGACCTGCTGCGCGAGCGCCAGCGCGCCTTCGACCGGACGGGCGGCCTGCACGCCGCCGGCCTGTTCACCGCCGACGGCGAGCCGCGGTACGTCCGGGAGGACGTCGGCCGGCACAACGCCGTCGACAAGGTCGTCGGGGCGGCGCTGCGCGACGGCGTCCTGCCCGCTGCCGGGACGGTGCTCCAGGTCAGCGGGCGGGCGTCGTTCGAGCTGGTGCAGAAGGCGGCGCGGGCCGGGATCCCGGTGCTGTCCGCCATCTCGGCGCCGTCCACGCTGGCCGTGGACCTCGCCGACGAGTGCGGTCTGACGCTGCTCGGCTTCGTGCGCGGCGACTCGATGAACGTCTACACGTGGGCGGACCGGGTGGTCTGAGCGGTCGAGCCGTCGGTGTGCCCGGCCTGGCGCGCGAGGAATGCCGCCGCGGAGTCGATGGCTCGTGCCGCCGCCGGATCGGTGCCGTGCTGGTGCTGGAACACGTGCGCGCTCCCGGGGTAGGTCTCGAGGGTGACCTCGACGTCCGCCGCTGCGGCGCGGGCGGCGAGGGTGGTGGAGTCGTCGAGCAGCACCTCGTGCGTGCCGACCTGGAGCAGGAGCGGCGGCAGTCCGCGCAGGTCGGCGAGCACGGGGCTCGCGAGGGGAGCGCTGGCCGAGGCGCCGTCGGACAGGTACGTCTCGGCGTACTCCCGGATGTCGGAGGCGTCGAAGATCGGGTCCACGCTTTCCTTGCCGGTGAGGCTGGGGCCGGACAGCGTCAGGTCGAACCAGCCGGAGAACGTGGCCACGGCGGCGGGCAGCGGGAGCCCGGCGTCGCGGGCGGCCAGCACCGTCGCGAGGGCGAGGCCGCCGCCGGCGGAGTCGCCCGCGAGGACGACGCGCGCCGGGTCGGTGTCGTCGAGCAGCGCGCGGTAGGCGGCCAGGGCGTCGTCCACGGCCGCGGGGAACGGGTGCTCGGGGGCGAGCCGGTAGTCGAGCGACAGTGCGCGCAGGCCCGCTCGGGCGGCGAGCGTGGCGGTGAGCGGGACGCCGGTGCGGGCGGCGCCGATCACGTAGCCGCCGCCGTGCAGGTAGAGCAGCACGCCCGCGTCGTCGTCGGCCTGTGGCACGGCGACGTCGAGGGCGGGGACGCCGCCGAGCGCGGTCTCGGTCACGCGGGTGGCGTCCGGTAGCGGCATCCGGCCGAACGACGCGTAGAAGGTGCGGAGCTCGGCGAGCGAGTTCTGGTCCATGGTTCTCCTCCATGCCCGAAGATAGATTCCATGGAAGCCAAACAAGATTCCGTGGAATCTATTCCGGCGGGCGACGGGTTCGAGCACGCCGACCTGGTCGACGACCTCGTCCGCGTCGAGGTGCGGCTCTACACCCTGCTGGACGCGCGGCTGCGCGCCGCGCACGGACACGGGCTCGGCCGGCTCGACGTGCTCCGTACCGTCGCCGAGGTGCCGGACTGCCGGGTCTCCGACGTGGTCCGGCGTCTCGGCATCACCGTGGGCGCCGCAAGCAAGGCCGTCGACCGGCAGGTGCGCGACGGGCTGGTGCGACGCACGGCCAACCCCGAGGACGGTCGCTCCTCGTTCCTTGCCCTCACCCCGGTGGGGCGCCAGGTCCTGGACGAGGTGCTGCCCACCCTCGACCACGAGGCGGCCGCGCTGCTGCGGGGCACGGGAGCGCCCGACGACGACCTCGCGCACCTCGCGCGGGTCCTCGTGGCGGTGCGGCGCGCGCTGGAGACAGGGCGTGCGACGTGAGGCCCACGGTCCGAGCATCTGCACCCCGAGCGGAGTTCCGCGGCGCTCGGCCGCCCTACGGTTGCGCCCGCCTGCCACCCGTACGGAAGCGACAGGTACGGAAGTGACATGTACGGGAGCGCACCTTGCGCCCTCTCTTGCTTACGGCAGAGAAGTCACGCACCGTCCACGCACCGTTGCGCGCCCACTGGGGAGACCATGCTCCGGTTCCACTTCACGTCCGACGATCTCGCACGGGTCCGGATCGCACCCGGACCCGACCCGATGTGGGAGACGCTGCTCAGCGCCCACCTGGTCAACGAGCTCCGCGAGGTCCGGACGTTCGGGGTGTGGCGCTCGCGGGTCGTCGCCGACCTGCCCCGGCTTGCTGTGCCGTACTTGCACCTGACGCCTCCCCGCGGGTACTCGCCGGACTTCCTCACGCCGGCCGACGGGACGACCGACTTCGCCGATGGGCTGGACGGCGTCCTCTTCACGCACCGGGACCGGCTGCGGATCGACATCGACCGCCTCGGCGAGCAGAAGGACGTCTCGACGTGGGCGTCGGACCTCCGGGACGGCCTGGTGAAGGCGGTGGACGGGCTGGGTGCGACGATGTCCGCCTACCACGCCCACGCCATCGAGCCGTACTGGACACGGATCCGTGCCGCGGTGGACGCCGACCTCATGGTCCGCGCCCGTGTGCTGGCGATGAGTGGTGTGGAGGGTGTGCTGTCGTCCCTGCACTCCACTGTGACCTGGGACGGACCGGTCCTGACGATCGACAACCCGACCGTGGATCGTGACGTCCACCTGGCGGGGCGCGGGCTGCGGCTGGTGCCCTCGTACTTCTGCTGGCGCAAGCCCATGACCTTCGCCGATCCGGAGCTCGAGCCGGTGCTCCTTTTCCCGATCGAGCACTGCGTGAGCCTGGTCGGCGCCCCGGGGGCCGATCAGCGGGCGCCGTTGGCCAGCCTGCTGGGCCGGACTCGTGCGGCTGCGCTGCAGGCGCTGGTGCAGCCGGCGACGACGTCGGGGCTGGCCCGGCGGCTCGGAGCCTCCCTGGCCTCGGCGTCCGAGCACGCGACCGTGCTGCGCAGGGCCGGGCTGATCCGCTCCACACGGTGTGGGAACCAGACGTCGCACGAGCTCACCGCGCTGGGCCACGGGCTGCTGAGCGGTTCGCCGGCCTGACTGAGTTGGTACGAGAGCGCGTCGCGCCCCGCGCGCCCGCGACTGGCGGCGGGGGCGCGGGGCGCGACGTCGGCCGGTGGGTCAGCCGCAGAGCCGGATCGTCCAGACCGGGTCCCAGTTCACGTACTTCTGCTGGCCTGCCGCGACCGAATTGACCTGCTGCCCGCTCGACCCAAGCAGCCGGACGGTCACGCCGCCGGTCTGGTTGTTGTGCGAGTCGCGGCTGTCGCCCCAGTACGAAAGCCGGTAGTCGCCGCACCGGTAGAACTGGTACACCCGGTACTGGCCGTCGTCCTCCCGCTGGTAGGTGCAGAACCGACCGCTCGGACACGCGTCCACCAGGCTCCATGCCTGGCTGAGGCTCCGGTTGTAGGCCGTCTTCTCCGGCGCCGGCGACACCCCCGGGTTGGCCAGGACGCCCGCGTCGGCGTCCGCCGCGGACGCCGCCCGCAGCTCCCGTCCGTTCTCGGAGCTGCTCATGACGCGGGTGGCGTCCTGGGCGCCGTCGGATGCCTGCGCCGCCGGGATACCACCGAGGGCGACGAGGAACGCCATCAACACACCCGACAGTGCGGCGAGTGCGCGCTTCTGGAGTGACATCGGATCCTTCCATCCTGCCCCGTGCTCACGTCGCCCGACCCCGTGCCGGGCTGTTGCGCGGAACACCACCGAATCTAGGAACAGAGGAGCCCCGCCGCGGCGACGTTCGGCAGCGGATGAAAGTTTCGCCGCAGGCCGAAATGCCGTCCTGCGGCGTATCAGGGTGGGCGCTGAAGCCTTACCCCGCGAAGAGCGGGATGACGCTCCTGATCGTCTGGAACAGCCCGTAGGCCAGCGGGACGGTCACGACGAGCCAGGTGACGACCAGTCGTGGGACCTGGTTCGACGTCGGTTCCGGGGTCGGCTCCCGCATGGTCACACCTTTCCCTCGACGAGCGTGCCCGGACGCTGGTGGCATACGCCTGGCCGATGCACAGGTGGATGGCGAGCGCCGCCGACCGTATTCGCGTCGGCGCTCGTCCCCTGACCAGGCGGCGTCAGTGCTGAGGGCTGCGCACGGCCGCCAGGAAGAGCGGCAGGGCGGTCTCGGTGTGGGCGATGCGCAGCAGGTACGGGCGGTCGACGATCATCCGGGCAGCAGGCTCGGTCGGCATCGCGCCGCTCGTCTCCACGCCGACCTCGGTGACGGCGGCCGCGACGGTGCCGTCCGCGTCCAGGCTCAGGTAGGCCTGCTGCCACACCTCGCTCACCTGCAGCGGTTCGGCGGTCGTGATGCCGGACAGGTCGGGCCCGGCGTACAGGCCGCCTAGCCCGGCCTCCGCGAGCGCCGGTGCCAGGTCCAGGGCGGGCGGCTCCAGCTCCAGCGTCGGCATGGCGAGCTCGACGGTCCGCGGCGGTGCGTCGTCGAGGGCGCTCGTGAGCGCCGCCAGCGTCTCGGGCGACACGTCCGCCGGGTCGGTGCCGGCCGGCGGCAGGAGCACGTCCGCGTGGAACGCGTCGACGTAGGGCAGACGGACGGCGGCCCAGCCGCCTCTCTCCGCATGGGCCCACGACTGTGAGCCGTGCAGCATCTCGGTGGGCGCCGTGCCGTCGGGCCCGGTGAAGTCCTCGTCGCGGGTGGCGCTCTCCTCGAACGGGGTCTCCCAGGCCGCCGCGAGCAGCACCGCGTTCTGCAGCACCAGGCGCAGCGCCGCGTCGGGCTCGATCGCGGACTCCTCGATCAGACCGCCGGTGTGGTGGTTCACCCAGGCGTCCAGGACCGCCTTGCCCTCGTCCGTGCCCAGATCGGTGCGCTGCACACCGGCGTCGAACGCGGTGGCGAGCGCGTCGAGATAGTCCTGCTCGACGGCGAGGTCGTCGTCGAGCACCGCCTGGTTCGCCAGGTGCAGCACCGGGTGGTCGGGGAGCTCGTCGTCCTGCACGACGGCCGGATCGCCGTCGTGCCGTGCGAGCGCACCCTGCAGCGCGTTGTACGCGGACGTGCGGTCCTCGCCCGAGGCGCCGAGCGCCGCGTCCAGGGCCGCGGCGGTCTCCCCGCGGGCCCCCTCTGCGAGCAGCGCCAGGGCGAAGGTCAGCGACGCGGGGGAGACCAGCGCGTTCGCGTCGGGCTCCGCGGAGGCACGCAGCGCGAGCAGGCCGAGCTCCTCGGTGGCGCGGACGGCGTCGGCGCTCGCGGGTGCGTCGGCGGGCGTGACGACCAGGCGCGCGGCGTCGGAGCGTTCCATGCCCTCGTCGGGGCCCGGTCCGCAGGCGGCCAGGGCGAGGACGACGGTCGTGACCACCGCGGTGGTCGCCGTCGTGCGGCGGTGGGGGGAGCGAGGGGCGGGGCGGCGACGATGCACGGCTTCTCCTGGGGACTGGCGCGGGTTCTGACCGGTCTGTGTGGCGACCTGGCTCGAACTTGCAGCGGCCCGCGTGTCCCGGGCCCGGGACACGCGGGATGACCCGGCGACTGACACGCGTCGCAGGATGCGACAAGTGTCAGTGGCGCCAGGCACAATCTGTCCCGACCTTCTAGACGTGAGGTAAGGAACCAAGTGGCAAGCATCAACCGGCGGATCGCCGAGGAGCTGGGTGTTCGGGAAGGGCAGGTGACGGCGGCGGTCGACCTGCTCGACGGCGGCGCGACGGTGCCGTTCATCGCCCGCTACCGCAAGGAGGTCACGGGCACGCTCGACGACGCGCAGCTGCGCACCCTCGAGGAGCGGCTGCGGTACCTGCGCGAGCTGGAGGAGCGGCGCGCGGCGATCCTGTCGTCGGTCGAGGAGCAGGGCAAGCTCACGGACGAGCTGCGCGCTCAGATCCTGTCGGCGGAGACCAAGTCGCGCCTGGAGGACATCTACCTCCCGTACAAGCCGAAGCGACGCACGAAGGCGCAGATCGCGCGCGAGGCCGGCCTGGAGCCCCTCGCCCTGGCACTGCTCGACGATCCGTCGCTCGACCCGACGGCTGCCGCCGGCCCGTACGTCGACGCCGACAAGGGCGTGGCCGACGCCGATGCGGCGCTCGCCGGCGCCCGCGCGATCCTCGTGGAGCGCATGGGCGAGGACGCCGACCTGATCGGCACGCTGCGCGAACGGCTCTGGAAGCGCGGGCGCATGCTGTCCGCCGTCCGCGACGGTGCGCAGGACAAGGGCGCCAAGTTCTCCGACTACTTCGAGTTCGGCGAGGCGCTCTCCAGCCTGCCCTCGCACCGGGTCCTCGCGCTCTTCCGGGGCGAGAAGGAGGACGTGCTGGACCTGACGATCGAGCCGGAGGAGGGCATCGAGGCCGGCGTACCGACGTCGTACGAGGGCACGATCGCGCACCAGTTCGGCATCGCCAACCAGGGGCGTCCTGCCGACCGCTGGCTCACCGACACGGTCCGCTGGGCGTGGCGCACGAAGATCCTGGTGCACCTCGGCATCGACGTGCGGCTGCGGCTGCGCTCGGAGGCCGAGGACGAGGCGGTGCGCGTGTTCGCGGCCAACCTGCGCGACCTGCTCCTCGCCGCGCCCGCCGGCACACGGGCGACGATGGGCCTCGACCCGGGGCTGCGCACGGGCGTCAAGGTCGCTGTCGTGGACGCGACGGGCAAGGTCGTCGAGCACGCGACGATCTACCCGCACGTGCCGGCGAACCGCTGGGACGAGTCGCTCGCCACGCTCGCGAGGCTGGCGAAGAAGCATGACGTCGACCTTGTGGCGATCGGCAACGGGACGGGTTCCCGCGAGACCGAGCGGCTCGCCGCCGACCTCATGAAGCAGGCGCCGGAGCTCGGCCTGACCAAGGCCATCGTGTCCGAGGCCGGGGCGTCGGTGTACTCGGCGTCCGCCTACGCGAGCGCGGAGCTGCCCGAGCTCGACGTGTCCATCCGGGGCGCCGTCTCCATCGCGCGCCGGCTGCAGGACCCGCTCGCCGAGCTCGTGAAGATCGACCCCAAGTCGATCGGGGTGGGCCAGTACCAGCACGACATCACCGAGACCAAGCTGTCGCGGTCGCTGGACGCCGTGGTCGAGGACTGTGTGAACGGTGTGGGGGTCGACCTCAACACCGCCTCCGTGCCGCTCCTGTCGCGTGTCTCCGGCATCACCTCGACGCTCGCTGAGAACATCGTGTCGTTCCGCGACGCCAACGGGCCGTACGCGTCACGCGCGGGGCTCAAGAAGGTCCCGCGGCTGGGGCCCAAGGCGTTCGAGCAGTGCGCGGGCTTCCTCAAGGTCTCGGGCGGCGCCGAGCCGCTGGACTCGTCGTCGGTGCACCCCGAGGCGTACCCCCTGGCACGGCGCATCGTGACCGCGTCGGGCGCCGACGTCCAGGCACTGATCGGCAACGGCAGCGCGCTGCGTACGCTGCGGCCCACCGACTTCGTCGACGAGACGTTCGGGCTGCCCACGGTCACCGACATCTTCACCGAGCTGGAGAAGCCCGGCCGCGACCCGCGTCCGGCGTTCACCACCGCGTCCTTCGCGGAGGGTGTCGAGACGCTCGGTGACCTGGTGCCCGGCATGGTGCTCGAAGGGCAGGTCACGAACGTGGCCGCGTTCGGCGCCTTCGTCGACATCGGGGTGCACCAGGACGGGCTCGTGCACGTCTCGGCGATGTCCAAGAACTTCGTCAGCGACCCGCGAGAGGTCGTGAAGTCCGGGGACATCGTCAAGGTCAAGGTGATGGACGTGGACCTGCAGCGCAAGCGGGTCGCCCTGACGCTGCGCCTGGACGACGAGATCGGTGCTGGTACCGGTGGTCGTACGTCCGGCGGGTCCCGGGCCGGCGGTCAGGGCTCCCGGCCGGACGGCCAGGGCGGCGGTGGCCAGCGTGGCGGGCGCCAGGGTGGCGGCGAGGACCGTGGCCGGAACGGGCGCGGTCAGGGTCAGGGCGGCCGTGGGCGACCCGCGCCCGCGGACACCGCGATGGCGGACGCGCTGCGCAAGGCGGGTCTGGCCTGACCCACCACCCCAGGAGTCGTCGGACGCACAGGTCACCCGGTGTCCTGTGCGGCTGACGGCTTCGTGAGGTTCTGGCTGATCGGCAGAGCCCTCTGGCGATCGGCCCGCCAGGGGGCCACGATGACGGCATGAGCCTTTCTGAAGAGACGTTCGACGTCGTAGTGATCGGCGGAGGGCCGGTGGGGGAGAACGCGGCCGACCGCGCCTCGCGCACGGGCCTGTCCGTTGCCCTGGTCGAGTCCGAGCTGCTGGGTGGTGAGTGTTCGTACTGGGCCTGCATGCCCTCCAAGGTGCTGCTGCGGGCCGGCGCGGTCCGCGCTCTCGCGCGCGAGACGCCCGGGCTGCGGGACCCCGGCGCTCCCGACGTCGCCGCCGTGTTCGCCCGGCGCGACGAGATCACCAGCAACTGGGACGACTCCGGGCAGGTCTCCTGGGTCGAGGGTGCCGGCCTGACGCTGGTGCGCGGGCACGGTCGGCTGGCCGGCGAGCGGCTCGTCGAGGTCTCGGTGCCGGAGAGCGAGGTCAGCTCCGAGAGCGGTCTCGGGGAGGCCGAGGCGGGGCAGACCCCGGTGACGCGGCTGCTGCGGGCTCGGCACGCGGTGATCGTCGCGACCGGCAGCGTGCCGGTCCTGCCGGACACCCCTGGCCTGGCGGAGGCGTCACCCTGGTCGAGCCGCGAGGCGACATCGGCGGAGGCGGTCCCCGAGTCGCTCGTGGTCATCGGTGGCGGCGTGGTCGGCGTCGAGATGGCGAACGCCTACGCGGACCTCGGTGCGCACGTGACGCTGCTGTCGCGCGGCGGGCTGCTGTCGGGCGCGGAGCCGTTCGCCGGTGAGATGGTCGCCGAATCGCTGAGCGAGCTGGGCGTGGACGTCCGCACGGGAGTCGAGGCCGGCTCGGTGGAGCGGCCCGGCGTCGGGATCGAGGGCGGCGAGCCGGGCCCGGTGACCGTCACCCTGCCCGATGGCGGGAAGATCACCGCCGCCGAGATTCTCGTGGCGACCGGCCGGGTGCCGCGCACGGCGGACCTCGGCGTGGAGAGCGTGGGCCTCGACGAGTCGGCGCTCGGCCGCGGAGGAGCCCTGGTCGTCGACGAGTCGATGCAGGTCAGCGGCGTCTCCGGTGGCTGGCTGTACGCGTGCGGCGACGTCACGGGCCGCGCGCCGACCACCCACCAGGGCAAGTACCAGGCGCGCGTCGTCGGGGACGTGGTGGCCGCGCGCTACGGCACGGAGGTGGGGGACCGGAGCCCGACGAGCGGCGACCCGGAGCCCGCCGTCGGGCAGGAGGGGAAGGCCTGGTCACGGTACGCCGCGACCGCCGACCACAGCGCCCGCGTCCAGGTCGTGTTCACGCGGCCGCAGGTGAGCTGGGTGGGGCCGACGGAGCGCGAGGCACGCGCGGCAGGGATCCCGGTAGAGGCCGTGTCGTACGACCTGTCCTGGGTCGGCGGGGCGAGCGTGGAGTCACCCGGGTACAAGGGGCGCGCGCAGGTGCTGGTGGACACGCAGCGGCGGGTCCTCGTAGGCGCCACCTTCGTGGGCCCCGACGCGGGGGAGATGCTGCACGCCGCGACCATCGCCGTCGTCGGCGAGGTCCCCCTGGACCGCCTCTGGCACGCCGTCCCGGCCTACCCGACGGTCAGCGAGGTGTGGCTGCGCTTCCTGGAGTCCTACGGCCTCTGACCTTCGAGGCCTAAGTTTCTTCGCTTTGGAGCCGTCCAAAGCGAAGAAACTTAGGCCTCGAAAGGGTTGGGCCAGGAGTCGGGAGGGGGCTACTCCGACGGGGTGAGGGAGCCGTCCGAGCTGAAGACCAGGCCGAGCGTGACTTCGCCCTGCTGGAGGGCGCTCTTGGTCAGCGGGCCACCGGCGTCGAGGGAGCGGAACTCCGCGAACTCCAGACCGTAGGTCTCCTCGAGACCCGGCTGGCAGAACGGACGCTCCGTGCACTCCGGCGGGCCGCCGAGCACGAGACCGCCACAGGCCTCGGCGAGCTCGCTGAGCGTGGCGACGCCGTGCTCGTCCGCGAAGGCCTTGGTCACGGCGAACGCGTTCTGGTCCTGCGCGGGGGACGGCTCGCCGAACACGAGGCCGATCTCCTCGCCGAGCCCGGTGAGCGCCTCGACGGTGGCGTCGAGGTCGCTGCTGGCCACCGCCGCGGCCTCGGCCCCGTTGACATCCTTGTTGATGAACTCGGTCAGGGTGCCCACGTACTCGGGGATCACCTGGACCTGCTCGCCGTCCTCCAGGGCCGGGAGGTAGGCCTCGCGGTTACCGATCGTGGTGACCTCTGCGTCGTACCCGGCGGCGTTCAGCACCGTCGCGTATATGGTGCCGAGCGTGGCGCTCTCCGCGAAGTCGGCGGCGCCGACGACGATCTCGCCGCTGCCGGTCTGCTCGGGGTCGTCGAGGCCTGCGTCGGCCACGAACTCCTCCGCGACCTCCTTCGAGGTGCGGCGGTCGACGTCCACCGCCTTGTTCAGACCGATGAGGGTGTCGGTGTCGAGTGCTGCCGATACCGAGTCGAGGAGCGGGATCAGGGTGTCGTCACCCTCCACGGCGGCCGCGTTCACCGCCGGGATGATGTTGTCGACGGTCTGCAGCTGCTTGTCGTCCTCGAGCACCACGAGCTCGTCGCCGGGCACCGCCTCGCACGCGGCAAGGCTCGAGCCGCTCGTCGAGGTGCTGCCGCTGCTCCCGCCGGCTGAGCCTGGCTCGCCGCAGGCGGTCAGGAGGGTGAGGCTGACGACGGCTGCCGCGGCGCCGAGCGCACGGGGCAGGGACACGTGCGTACGGGGGAACTTCATCGAATGTCTCCGAACGTGGGTGACGTACAGCTGTTCTACGGCTTTGATCGCTCCCATTCGAACCCGCGGAGCCGGAGATGGCAAGGGATAAACCCGCTCGTGAGAAGGTCGTTACATTCAGCGGTGCGCCCCGGCCGGCGCCCCTGCCCCAGCGGTGGCGCCGGCGTTGCGCGAGCGGGCGCCGGCCGAGCCCGAGAGGAGCACGGCGCGGCGTCGGGTGAAGAGCCGCCCCAGCCCCGCGGTGATCGCGTTGCCGCGGCCTGAGACGATACTGGGCCGGCGGTTGCCGCGGTCCAGCGAGCGCAGACCGGTCTCGACGACCTGCTCGGGCGTCTGGTAGCTGCCGGTGTAGGCGCCGCCCGCGAGGTCGTCGAAGAACTCGGTGCGGGTCAGCCCCGGGGCGAGGGACAGCACGCGCAGCCCGCTCGACCGCGACTCGTACCACAGCGCCTCGGTGAAGCTCAGGACGAAGGCCTTGGCCGCCGAGTAGACGGCCATGTCGGGCCCCGGCAGGTAGGCGGCCATGCTCGCGACGTTGACCAGGATCCCGCGCCCGGACTGCCGGAGGGGCTCGATGAACGCGCGGGAGATGTCCACGAGGTTGGCCACGTCGACGGCGATCTCGTCCTGCAGGCGGTCCGGGTTCTCCTCGTGGAAGGGGCCGTCGGTGCCGAAGCCGGCGTTGTTGACGAGGCCGGTCACCGCGAGGCCGCGCGCCGCGACCTCACCGGCCAGTGCCTGCCCGGCGCCGCGCACGCTGAGGTCCAGCGGGATCGGGGTGGCGCGCACACCGTGGTCGCGTTCGAGCTCGCTCGCCAGGTCCTGCAGGCGATCGAGGCGCCGGGCGACGAGGACGACGTCGGAGCCGCGCGCGGCGAGCGCCCGGGCGAAAGCGGCTCCGATACCGGAGCTGGCGCCCGTGACGATGGTGGTCTGCGAGGTGAAGTCGATGTCAGCCATACTGCACTGTAGGCAGAGTATTGCACTCGGTGCAAGCGTTGGCACCGAGGGTAAGATCGCCCCATGGACTCGACTCCCGCCACCCCGAGCCTGCGCGAGCGAACGCGCAGGGCCGTCCATGCCGAGATCACGGACACGGCCCTGCGCCTGTTCGCCGAGCAGGGCTTCGAGGCGACCACCGTCGACCAGATAGCTGCCGCTGCGGGGATCTCGAGGCGGTCGTTCTTCCACTACTTCGGGAGCAAGGAGGACGTCGTCCTGGGTGATCTCGAGGCGCTCGGGCTGCGCGTGCGAGACGCGCTCGAGGCGCGCCCCGCGGCGGAGACGGCCTGGGAGGCGCTGCGCGCGGCGCTCAAGACCCTCCAGGGCCCCGACACCGACGCCGTGACGGAGCTGCAGATCGCGGGCATGTACGCGGACGCGCCGTCGCTCCGCGCGAAGCACCTCGAGAAGCACCTGCGCTGGCAGGAGCTGTTCGCCCCGGAGATCGAGCGCCGCCTGGGCATCGTCCCGGGCGCCACGGCCGACCCGCGGGCCCGTGCGGTGATCGCCGCCGCGCTCGCCTGCCTCGACATCGCTGTCGAGGCGTGGCGGGAGTCGGGCGGCACGGCTGATCCCGTGGACCTGTTCGACGCGGCGGTCGCCGCCGTCCGGGCCTGACGCCGGAGCCTCCGGCGAGGCCCCTACCGCACGCCGGCGCGCAGCGGCGCAGGTGTGGCCAGACGCTGTCCGACCGCGAGCACCGCATCGATCAGGAGGCAGAGCGCAGCGACCAGCACACCGCCCGCGAGCACCTCGCCGTACCGCTGCGTGCCCATGCCGAACGCGATGATCTGGCCCAGCCCGCCGCCCCCGGCGAGCGCCGCGAGCGGGATGGTGGCGACCACCTGGACGATGGTGGTCCGCAGGCCGGCGGAGACGAGCGTGGTGGCGAGCGGCAGCTCGACCTGCAGCAGGATGCGGCCGCCGCTCATGCCCATGCCGCGGGCCGCGTCGCGGGCGTCGGGGTCGGCGCCCCGTACGCCCTCGTAGGTGTTGACCAGGAGCACGGGCACGGCGAAGAACGCGGCGGCGATGACGGTGGCGGTGTTGCCGAACAGCCCGCCGGCGGCGAGCAGGAAGATGATGCCGAGCGTCGGCAGCGCGCGCGAGGCGTTGGTGAGCCAGACGACGATGCCCGCGCCCCGGCCGCTGTGTCCCAGCCAGGCGCCCAGCGGGATCGCCAGTGCGGCCGCGGCCGCTGTGGCCGCGGCGGTCATGAGCAGGTGCTCGCCGGTCAGCTCCAGCACGCCGCCCGGCTCGGTCCAGGTCAGCGGGTCGTTGAGCCACACGACGGCTTGTTCGACGACGCCGGTGGGGGCGCTCATGAGGTCCTCCCGCGCAGCCAGGGGGTCAGGGCTCTGCCGACCGCCCAGAGGGCGAGGTCCAGCACGAGGGCGAGCAGGATGGTCGCGAGCGTCGCGGTCATGATCTCGGCCCGGTAGAAGTTGTTGCGGAAGCCCTGGAACATGAGCTGCCCCAGCCCGCCGTATCCGACGATGACCCCGACGGTGACCAGCGCGACGGTGGACACGGTGGCCAGCCGCAGGCCGGCCACGATGCTCGGCAGCGCGCTCGGCATGGCCACCTGGACGAGCAGCCGGGCCGGTCCGTAACCCAGCCCGCGGGCGGCGTCGAGGACGGCCGGGTCCACGGTGGCGAGGCCGGCCACGGTGTTGCGCAGGATGATGAGCAGGGCGTAGACCACCAGGCCCACCAGGACCGGCGTGCGGCCGATCCCGAGCAGCGGCGCGAGGATCGCGAACAGGGCCAGCGACGGCACCGTGTACATGACGGCGACCGTGCCGAGCACCGGCCCGGACAGCCACCTGGACCGGGAGATCAGGACGCCCAGGGGGACGGCGATGGCCGCGGAGATCGCGACGGCCTCGATGGTGAGCCCTGCGTGCTCGACCGTGCGCTGCCACAGCAGGGGCGCGTTGTCGACCACGTACGACCAGGAGAACCAGGGATTGCCGGGCATGCCTGAGAACCTACCGTGCGCGACCCGGTAGGTTCTCAGGCATGGCTGCCCGAACCGTGATCGAGCTGGATTCCGTCCGTAAGGCGTACGGGGACGGCACCGTCGCCGTCGAGGAACTGAGCTTCGCCGTCCGCGAGCACGAGGTCCTCGCGCTGGTCGGCCCGTCGGGCTGCGGCAAGTCCACCACGCTGCGCATGGTGAACCGCCTGGTGGAGCCGACGTCGGGCCGCATCCTGCTGAACGGCGAGGACGTGACCACCGCCGATCCGGTGGCTCTGCGCCGCCGGATCGGGTACGTGATCCAGAACGTCGGGCTGTTCCCGCACCGCACCGTCGAGGCGAACATCTCGACGGTGCCTGCCCTGCTGGGCTGGGACCGCAGGCGCACGCGGGCGCGCGTGGCCGAGCTCCTCCACCTGGTGGGCCTGCCCGCGGCGACCTACGCGAAGCGGTACCCGCACGAGCTGTCCGGCGGCGAACGGCAGCGCATCGGCGTGGGGGGGGGGGGGGGGGCCGCCCCCCCCCGGGGGGGGGGGGGGGTGCCGGTCGGCGCCGGGGGGCCCGCGTTGGGCCCGCGCCCGCGGAGGCAGGTGCACACCAAAGGACTCACGGC